>CAZQMG010000022.1:0-19321 GCA_964594375.1 uncultured Clostridia bacterium
AAATACCTCAGGACAATTCATTTCTAGCGTATAGTGGGTAGCGTTTAGCGTATAGAATAAATCATTAAACCTCAGAATTCAAAGCGAAAAACGATAATTCACTATCTTATTTGTGGTTCATGCCCCCTCACCTTAAGCTCTCCCCTGAGGAAAGAGGAGGGTGCAAGCGACTAGCGACAAGCAACGAGCAACGGGTTTTATAGTTTGACTTATCACTCGCCAGATATTATGATAAGCAAGGAGATGGGGCTACTATATTCAAAAAAGCAAAGAGGTTTATTATGGATTCCCGCCGAGCTATCTACCGAATAATAGATGCCAATCTTAATCGTGCCAGCGAAGGACTAAGAGTTATAGAAGATGGGGTAAGATTTGTCCTGGACGACCGCTCTTTTACTGAGGAGCTTAAGGAGCTACGCCATTCCCTGGCAAAGATAGTAGAAGAGACTCCTGCTTTTAGCCGGGAAGAACTAATAAGTTCTCGTAATTCTCAAAAAGATGTAGGAGCGCAACTCGCCGAAGAAAAAAGAGAAGAAATCAAAGAGATGCTCAGAGCTAACTTCAAAAGAGTTGAAGAGGCAGAAAGAAGTCTAGAGGAGTTTGGCAAATTGCTTTCTCCCCTCATGGGAGAGCGATTCAGGAAAATTCGTTTTCAAACTTACTGCCTGGAAAAAAAGATAGAAATGAGACTATACAAAAAGTATAACTTTAGCCTTTATGTAATCACCAGCTCTGACTTGATAGAGAAAGAAAGCTTTGAGATAAAAGTAAAAGAGATAATAGCCAACGGAGCCACCGTAATCCAACTGAGAGAGAAAAACCTACCCCTAAGAGCCTTTCTAGAAATAGCTCTTTCAATGAGAAAAATAGTCGAGCCCCCTGTTCTCTTTATAATTAACGACAGGGTTGATATAGCCATAGCCTGCCAGGCAGATGGAGTGCATATAGGACAGGAGGATATGCCTTTAGGAATGGCTCGACAGATTTTGGGAGAGCACAAAATTATTGGCGTGTCCACTCACTCTGTAAAACAAGCTCAACAAGCCGAAAAAGAGGGAGCTGATTATATAGCCATAGGCCCTATCTTTTCTACCTCTAGCAAACCGAAGGCCGGTCCACCTAAAGGCACACAGATAATCTCTCAAGTCAAAGAGTTCATAAAAATTCCTCTAGTAGCAATAGGGGGAATAAATCTGGATAATATAGATAAGACCCTAGAGGCAGGAGCTGATGGAATAGCAGTGATAAAGGCTGTATTTCAAGAAACAGATGTAGGTCTAGCTACAAGAAGGCTCTCGAAAAGAATACGAGATACTATCTTAAAATGTTCTCTATAGTAACCCAAAATCCTGAAGCAACTAAACAAGTGGGCAAGAATCTTGGGCAAAATCTCTCTGTAGGCTCAATTGTAGCTCTCACAGGAGAGTTAGGCAGCGGAAAGACTACCCTGGTGCAGGGAATAGGCGAAGGCCTGAAGATTAAAAGTTTGATTAAAAGCCCCTCCTTCGTTATCATCAATGAATATGACGGCCCTCTCCCTCTATATCATTTTGACCTTTATCGTTTAAATAATGCGGAAGAAATCTTCTCTCTGGGTTATGAGGAGTATTTCTATGAAAAGAGGGGGGTTGTGGTTATCGAATGGGCAAAGAAGATAAAGGACTTCTTGCCTGAAGAATATTTGGAGATTAATCTTAAAATAGTAAACCTATCTAAAAGGAAAATAAGTGGACAGGCTTATGGAGCTTCTTATAGAGAAGTGTTCAAGAAAATGGAGAAACTGTTTTGTTCCTGTTAGGAATAGATACTTCAGTAAAAAGGGGGATTGTATGTTTGGGAGAAAAAGAAGATATCATAATTCAAAAAATACTTTCTCCTCATTCTTCCTCTCAACAATTGCTGCCCTCTTTAGATATCCTGCTCAAAGAAAGAGGAAAAAAAATTCGGGATTTAGAAGGTATCGTGGTTATCCTGGGCCCGGGTTCCTTTACGGGCTTGCGAATTGGCTTGAGCTTAGCAAAATCCCTAGCCTTTACTCTGAAAATTCCTCTGGCAGGAATTCCTTCTTTCGATGTCTGGGTAGCATCTTTCCCCGGGCAGGGTATAATTTGTCCCCTTCTTCAAGCCTACGGAGATAAATTTTATGCAGCATTCTACAAAAAAGATGAAAGGAAGGTTTATAGAAAAAGTAAATACTTATTTTCCGCCTGGAAAGAAATTGAAGAAAGAATTAGAAAAAGATTTCCTGGGCGAAAGATAACCTTCCTTATCCCTGAGGAGTACGAAAATCTAGTTAATAAGATAAAATTAACAGATAATTATTCTTTTTTCTTCCTGGAAGAGACCGCACACCTCAAAACTCTACTCAAAGTGGGAGCAGAAAAGATAGAAAGTAAAAAAACAGATGATATCTTCACTCTAGTTCCACTTTATATTTCTTCTCCAGTAATAAAAAAGAGGGGTAAATAACTTGCAGGGGAAGATAAAGATTCGTCGAATGAAAAAAGAAGATATTCCAAGAGCTAGCCAGATAGAGAGACTCTCTTTCCCTAATCCCTGGTCTTCCAACATATTTTCTGTGGAACTAGAAAAAGAGGACTTTGCCTTCTACTATATTATGGAACACCAGTATTCTCTGGTCGCCTATGGAGGATATTGGAAAATAAGGAATGAAGCCCACCTGGTTACCTTCGCTGTGCATCCATCCTTCAGGAGGAAAGGTTTAGGTAGCCAACTTTTGCAATACCTTCTTAAGGAAATAGAGAAACAAAATCTGGATAAAGTTACTCTGGAAGTTCGCTCCTCAAACTCGACTGCACAAAAGTTTTATCAAGAATTTGGTTTTAAAAGGATAGCTATTCGCCCTCAATATTATATAGACACTAATGAAGACGCTATTGTTTATTGGAAAATCCTACGTCCACTTCTCCATTATAAGCCTGCTCAGGAATAATACCTTTTGCCAATGCTGCCGCTGCCAGAACCTTAGCCACATCACCCACTATAAATGGCAGTGTACCCATGCTCAATAATTTATAAATATTCCTTACGCCAGTAACTACGCTCAACTGAAGAAGTCCGGGTAGGTGAATGAGAACAAAATTGGCAAAAAGCATCAGAACAAAGATTACAAAGAAACTTCTGGCTCTGACAAATCTGTCTATAAAGTAACCGATAAACAAGGATGCCAGAATAAAGCCAATTATATATCCCCCGGTAGGCCCTGAGATATAAGCTATTCCACTACCTCCCCCGCTGAACCAGGGAATACCGGCAATGCCCGCCCCAATATAGAAGACCTGACTCAAACCACCGTACCATCCGCCAAGTAGTACTCCGCTGAGTAATACGGCAAATGTTTGAGCCGAAATAGGCACCGGCGTCCAGGGAAGGGGAATTCTAACCTGAGCTGCTATTCCTGTAAAACATGCCATAGCAAAGGCAAGAATAATCTTATGGATAAGACTTGCCTCACATCGCCATTTAAATAGGTTGTACCTTACATCCTTGTACTTGTCCAGCACCGTCACTGACATATCGTTCTATCCCCTTTAGTTCTTAGTTCATTGTTCGTTGTTCATTGACCTGCTAACCCGTTAGTTAACTTGGTTAATTAGTTAAATGGTTAATTCCCCTCACCCCATCCCTCTCCCCACAGGGGGAGAGGGCGCCACTCACCATCTTATTTTTCTGTCGATGAACTATAAACATCCGTTATAGTTTTGCATTTTGTTTTCACTATACGCTATCCGCTAAACGCTACCCGCTCTCTTTGAGGTTATTTTGTCTTTTGCGCCTCAGCAATTATCCTCTGAACAACCTCATCGGGAGCCTTTTCATAATGAGAAAACTTCTTTGTAAAAGTTCCTCGCCCCTGAGTTATGGAGCGAAGAGCTGTAGAATAGCTATGTAATCCAGCCAGGGGAACATACGCCTTTATCCTCTGTTGTCCGGCAAAAGGCTCTACTTCCAGAATACGACCTCTTCGTGAATTTAAATCTCCGTTTGTCTCTCCCATAAACTCATCAGGAATCTCAACTTCAACTTCAGCGATTGGCTCTAGAAGGAATAGCTTGGCCTGTTCAAGTGCCTTCTTCAACCCCATAGAACCAGCAATTTGGAAAGCTATATCAGAGGAATCCACCTGATGGTAAGTACCATCAAAAAGAGTAACCTCTATATCAACCACACGGCAAGAGGCTAAAGTTCCCTTTTCTAAAGCCTCTTTAACTCCCTTTTCTACAGCAGGTATATAGCGAGAAGGAACTGCTCCTCCCTTAATCTTATTCACAAATTTGAATCCTTCTCCGCGTGCTAGAGGCTTCACGCGAAGCCAAACATCTCCGTATTGGCCATGACCCCCCGTTTGCCTCTTGAACCTTCCCTGAGCCTCAGCACTTGCAGCGATAGTCTCTCTATAGGGAACTTTAGGCTCACTTGTTGCTACCTCCACATTAAACTCACTTCTTAACCGCTCTATCATTATCTCCAGATGTACCTCGCCAGTTCCTGAAACAATAGTCTGCCCTGACTCCTTGTCTATCTCCACTTTAAGAAGAGGATCTACCTTTAGTAATTTAGCTAGAGCAGTACTCATCTTCTGTTCATCTTTCTGCCCCTTGGGTTTAAGAGCTACAGAAGTAGTAGGGGAAGGGAAATCCAGAGGGGGAAAGACTACTGGATTCTCTTTGCTGGAAAAGGTATCTCCTGTATCAGTATTTTTGAGTTTGACTATTGCTCCTATGTCACCAGCAATTACTTGAGAAGTCTCTTCCCGTGCAAGACCCTCTAGCAGGTATACCTGCCCAACTTTTTCCTCCTTCTTCTTCGTCGAATTATAAACACTACCTCCTGAAGAAAGAGTGCCTGAAAAAACCCGGAATAGACTTACTTCTCCTAGATGAGCTTCAGAAAGAGTCTGGAAAACAAAAGCAGATAGTGATTCATTATCAGTTATCTCTTTTCCAGATAGAGGAGAGGGTGAAAAACTAGCTAAAGAATCTAAGAGAAAATCAATACCTATTGCCTTTACCGCAGAACCACATATAAGGGGAATGAATGAACCCCTAATAATACCATCCGTCAATCCTTTCTTTATCTCAGGCTCGCTTAACTCCTCATCCTCTAGATATTTTTCGATAAGGGCATCATCCGTCTCTGCCACCCCCTCTAGCAGCTTTTTCCTCAATATTTCCACGTCCCCTTTTAATTCTTCAGGAATCTGACCATCTTTAACTGTACCATTTTCATATATCTTCGCTTTTAAGCTAACCAAATCAATAAATCCAGAGAAGTTATCATTCTGCACTAAAGGAAGCTGTAAAGGAAGGCAAGGGATAGAAAACCCCTTCGCTATCTCTTCCACTAATTTGATAAATTCCATTTTTCCTTCATCTAGTTTATTAACAAACATTAAAAGAGGAACTTTCTCCTTGGTTACATACTGCCAAATTCTTCTCGTCTCACTATTTATAGCTGTCGAGGGAGAAACAACCATTAAAGCTGTCTCCACAACTCTAAGAATAGGAATTAATTTCCCTATAAAATCAGTAAATCCGGGTGTATCCAGGAAATTGATTTTACAATCCTGCCAGGTTAGATGAAATAAAGAAGGGTAAATACTAAATCCACGCTTTTTTTCCACACTATCGTAGTCAGAGGCTGTATTTTCCTGCTCTACGCTTCCCATCTTATTTATCATTTTCATCTGGTAAAGTATAGCCTCAATCAAAGATGTTTTCCCCGCACTCTGTGCTCCTACTAGGGCTACATTACGTATTTTTTCTGTAGAAACAGCCATTATTTATAACCTCCCTTCCTTTAGCGTATAGCGTAGAGCGTTTAGCGTATAGTGGGAAACAAAAGCGCAAAGCCATAGTGTGAAATTCAAAAGTTTTGAATTTTGAATTATAGTTTTCCGCTTTTAGCTTTGAGTTTTTAATTTTTGATGATTTCTCCTATACGCTATACGCTAAACGCTATACGCTAATATTTATTCCCTGGTTGTGTTACCAGCAAAACTTGCCGATCTTGTTCTCGCTGTGTATTCGATCTCTTTTTTCTCTTGAGAAGGAATCTCAACTCGGTAAAAGAAAAACCCTTCCCTCAGCTCATCTGCACTAGGATAGCTCTGTAAACTCTGTAGCTCCCCATAGAAACGCTCCACCACCTCAATCGTTACAGGTACTCGCCTGTAGTTATGAAGGATTATTTTATAGCTGTATTCGTTAAGAATCACTTTACGACCCTGCTCATCCTGTTCAGATTCTGCAGGTTTCATATGGACTAATATCCTCTCTCCTCTTAGGTTTTTTGCAGGCCCTAAATATATTTTACCTATTTCCTGGAGAGAAACTTCAGGTAAATGAACCTCTCCTAAGAAAATCATTCTTTCATCATAACCATTCTGATAAATATATACCCGCCCCTCAGGCAGGGGTATACCCAGCCCATCCTCGCTTATGTTATCAAATAATAATTCCTCTCTCACTTCCTCTCCGTAGTTATCCCAATCGAAGAGGTTTATTTTGGTAACCGGAACATTTTTTTTAGAAAAGAGCAAAAACCTTTTTTCTTGGCTGGTTTTAAGAGTCACAGGATAAGAAAAAGGATAAGAAATATCCAGAATAGAAGAGGAGGTAGTTAGTGATGATTTTGAAAGATTCCCGGGAGAAATTGAACTCTCATCAACTGATAAAGGCAATCGGGTAACTAAAGTTAGATAAGCTTCGAAAAAGTTCATCTCTGTCTTGTTACTTACCCCTGCCCAACTATATATATTCATAGAGGTGGCTTCTTTATCTATCTCTAGTTGATAACTTAAATCCCAACTTAAACCACCAGTCAGATAAAGCACCCGTAACTGAACCTCTCCTTCCCTTTCAGATTGCATCTTCCAGGAGAGTAAGAAATCAGAACTACACTCTTGCTCTAAGAATTCACATCCTTCTACTTTCACCTGGACAGAATCCAAAATTATCTTGTCACTCACTTTCCCAAAGGTTATCTCATTTACCCCTCTTCTCAGGACTATTGTCCTTTCTTCCTCCACTAACCCCTGGTTATTGGGAAAAATAGTGAGCCTGGTTACTCTCTTTTGAGCAAAGGAAAGGCTAGGCAAGCATAAAGCCAATAATAAACTGCCAACAATTGCACTTACTTGTCTTTTCACTGGAACTCCTCAAAACAATTATAGCGTTTAGCGTATAGCGTATAGAATAAATCATCTTAATATAACATACCACCTACTTCCTCATTGAACTAAAAAGTGAAAGCGCAAAGCTAAAAACCATAATTCATCATCTTGTTCGTACCCCCTCACCTTAATCCTCTCCCCTAAAGGGAGAGGAAAGTATTGTTTTTGTCGATGAACTATAAATAATAGACTATCCACTATGGCTTTGCGTTTGTATTTTTCGTTTTACGTTTTTCCCTATACGCTATCCGCTAAACACTATACGCTAACTTTACCATTCTACAACCAGGGAAGCCCAGGTGAGTCCTCCTCCAAAGCAGGTAAGAAGCACCTTGTCTCCCTTCTTTATTTTTCCTTCTCTCACCGCCTGATCTAAAGCTACAGCAACAGAAGCTGCCGACATATTTCCGCATTGGTCCAGATTTATGTAGACTTTATCTTTATCCAAGCCTATCCGCTTAGCCACGGGATTTATAATACGAATATTAGCCTGGTGGGGAATAAAAAAATCAATTTCATTATAAGTAAGCCCGCCTTTTTCCAGGGAGATATCTATTGCCTGGATCATCGCTTTGACCGCTCTTTTAAATAACCCATTCCCCCTCATTTTCATATAGTGCTGCCTATCTCTTACTGTCTCCTGGCTTGCCGGAAGCCGAGAACCCCCTGCCGGAACTCCCACCAAGTCTGCTCCTGTTCCATCGGCTCCTAGATAGCTGGAAATTATCCCGCTACTATCGAAAGACGGTTTTAAAACTGCTGCCCCTGCTCCATCAGCGAAAATAACACAGGTACTTCTGTCCTTCCAGTCGATGATTTTTGAAAGAGCTTCAGCTGCTACCACTAAAATATTATCATACATTCCCGTAGCAATAAACTGGCTTCCGATGCTAATTCCGTAAAGAAAACCAGAACAGGCAGCTTCCAGGTCAAAGGCTGCTGCTCCTTTCGCTCCTAATCTTTCCTGAAGAACACAGGCTGTGGCAGGGAAAATCATATCAGGAGTGATAGTAGCCACAATAATCATATCCAGTTCTTCAGGTTTAACCTGGGCAGCTTGCATTGCTTTCCTGGAAGCTTCATAAGCTAAATCTGAAGCTGCCTGGTCTTGAGCAACAATTCGCCGTTCCTTAATTCCGGTGCGAGTACTTATCCACTCATCCGATGTATCTATCATTTTCTCTAAATCAGCATTAGTCAGGACTTTTTCAGGAAGATAGGAGCCTGTCCCTGCGAGCTTAGTTTTTCTCATTTTCATCATTCCCCTTAGCCTTTATCCAGGACTCTCTCAATATGTTGATTTATCTTCTCATTAGCAAATTCAAAGCTGGCAAAAATGGCATTTTTAACAGCTTTACTTGAAGAAGCAGCATGAGCTATTACACACACTCCCTTGATTCCTAAGAGAGGCACCCCTCCATACTCAGCATAATCAAGGTCCTTTTTTACCTGGTCAAATAATCTTCTGGATAAAAGACTGCCTATCTCTGGTAAACTCTTCTCCATCTCTTTGCCAATTATAGTAAGAGTGGTTTTAGCAAAACCTTCGGCAAACTTCAGAATTATATTGCCCACAAATCCATCGCATACAACTACCTCCACAGCCCCACCGGTAATATCTCTTCCTTCTATATTGCCAACAAAGTTTAAGGAAGACTCTTGAAGAAGTTTAGAGGTCTGAATAACTAAATGGTTGCCTTTGTTATCTTCTTCTCCAATACTTAACAAACCTACTCGTGGCCTTCTTTTTTTGAGAACCTTTTGGGCGTATATACTTCCCATAAAGGCAAATTGAAGAAGATGATATGGTTTGCAATCTACATTTGCCCCTACATCTAGTATAATTACCCGTCTGCCATCCAAAGTTGGAAAAATAACAGCCAGACAAGGACGTTTCACTCCCTTTAGTTTTCCCAATTTGAGCAGACTGGTTGCCATTACTGCTCCTGTATTACCAGCACTTACCAGAGCCTCCGCCTTTTCCTTTTTGAGTAGGTCTAAAGCCACAGCTATAGAGGAGCCCTTTTTCGTCTTTGCCGCAATGCTCGGTGGGTCAGCCATCCCAACAACCTCGGGAGCATGAATTATAGAAAAGGGCATTCTCTTATGACCATAACGGGTAAGCTCATCCTCAATCCTCTTTTTGTCTCCTACCAATATCACTTCGATTTGAGGATTACTCTCTACTGCCTTTTCAGCCCCTTCTATGACCATACCTATGCCCTTCTCCACTCCCATGGCGTCCAGAGCTATGCGCATAATTAGCCTTTTTCCTTCTTCTTTTCCTTTTCCTTTTTGGTTTGGATTATCACCGCCTGCTTTCCCTTGTAATAGCCACATTCAGGACAGGCAAAATGAGATAAGATAGGAACTTTGCACTGAGGACAATAACCAATAGAAGGGGAAGAGAGCTTCTGTTGACTTTGTCTGCTTCTCTGACGCGACTTCGAACGTTTCTTCTTAGGAACACCCATCCTAACCTCCTTATGAAATGCCTCAGGACAATTTCTTCCGTCGCTGTTATTAGTTAATTTGTTAATTGGTTAAATGGTTAATTTCCCTCACCCCATCCCGCAAGGGAGAGGGCGCCACTCACCAATTAACCACTCACCATTCACATTGTCATAAGGCTTCTTCAGAAAATATCCTCCGGCAAGCATGTAAACTTCCTAAACCTAAGAAGATTTTACTTTATTGCTTGCCTGTTGTCAAAATCATAGACTTATGTCTATTCTAAAATTATTCGAGTATCAAGTGCGTAAATCTTTTCTGGATAGAGACAAACTGGATTTATATCCAGTTGCTCAATTTGAGGGAAATCAATGGCTAATCGTGAAGTATTAGCGATAGCCTTACTTAATGAATTAAAATCAACAGGTTTCTCCCCCCTCACTCCTTGAAGAATGGCCAGTCCCTTTATTTCATCAATCATTTCTCGTGCCTCTTCTCTGTCTATAGGAGCAACCCTGAATACTACATCCTTAAAGACTTCTACAAGAATACCCCCTAAACCAAACATCACAACTGGCCCAAACTGTTTGTCTTTCACTACCCCAATAATGACTTCCCGACCGGGTGGAACCATTTTCTGTACGTATATACCCTCAACTTTTGCCTTAGGATTATATTTTCTGGTATTCTCCACTATTCTGTGGAAAGCCTCTTTCACCTTTTCCTTTTTATCAATATTTGTTATTACTCCCCCTGCATCAGACTTATGAATAATCTGGGGTGAAATTACTTTTAGAACCACCGGGAAACCTAATTCTTGAGCACATTTCACTGCCTTTTCCACATTCTTAGCAATATAAGCCGGAGGAATAGGAATACCATAAGAAGCCAGAAGCTTCCCGGAGATTGGTTCGGAAAGAAACTTCCTTCCTTCTTTTTTAAATTTCTCTAGCTGAGCTAGAATATCTTCCCTGTTCACGGTTGTCTCCTTGGACAAATATTGAGCCTTACCATATACCATTACTGAGCATGCCAAAAATCAAAAATAGTGAACCACAAATAAGGTAGTAAACGGTCGCAGGGCTTGATTAACGATTCACGATTCACGAAATACGATTCACCAGATGCTTTCTCCTCCTGTAATGCCTCCCATGCTCCATCAAAACCCACATTGCCCTGGCTGCCCTATCCACATCATCATAATTGGGAACACCGTGCTCTTCTAAATATTTGATACTAGCTTCACTAATTACTCCACCCATAAATGCACCAATAATTGGTTTTTTATATTTTTTTTGTACCTCAACCAAAATTCCTGCATTTCTCAGAGGTTGAGTTGATGTTTGTACAGCTTGAATTACTATGGCTCCATCATAAACTTCAGAGCCCATCACCGCTTCCAAAGCAACTTCATATCTTTCTGGACCAGCATCCCCTACTAAATCCAAGGGATTTCCCCTGCTCCAGGCAGGATGCATTTTGCCACTTTTATCAAGCTTTTCTATCAATTGCCGGGGAAGAGCAGGCAATTCTATAGCCAGTTCCTCGCAATAGTCAGCACACATTACACCACTACCACCACCATTAGTAACAATCGCCAACCGATTACCTTTAGCCAGAGGCTGATAAGCTAATGCCCTTGCCATATCAAACATCTGGGTTAGTGTATCAGCCATAATAACTCCCGACTGTTTAAAAACCCCTTTATAAATTTGATAAGAGCCAGCCAGTGAGCCTGTATGAGAACCAACCGCTCTACTGCCGGTGGCTGTTCTACCTGCTTTTAAAGCCACAATAGGTTTGATAGGAGTAACTTTCTTAGCCATCTCCAGAAAATACCTTCCCTCACTAAATCCTTCCACATAAAGAGTAATTACCTTTGTATAAGGGTCTTTAGCTGCCCAGGCTATAAAATCAGGAGCATCCAAATCGGACTTATTGCCATAACTTATCATAGCACTGAAGCCATAATTATCCTTAACTGACCAATCTATAACACTATCCAGCAAAGCTCCTGACTGGCTTATGAAAGCCACCTTACCTGAGAAAGGAAGAAAAGGAGCAAAACTAGCATTTAGATGTTGGGGAGGATAGAGTATTCCCAGGCAATTAGGGCCTACTATTCTTATTCCGGCTTTTTTAGCTATTCCCAGGAATTCTTCTTGTAACTTTCTACCTTTTAAGTCAGCTTCACCAAAACCAGCAGAAATAATACTGACTCCTTTGACTTTCTTCATCGCGCAATCCTGCATTACCTGAGGAACGAGCCTGGCTGGAAGACAGATTATGGCCAGATCAACTCTTTCTGAAATCTCAGTAATTCTAGAATAACACTTGAGACCCAAAATATGTTCAGCTTTAGGGTTAATGGGAAAGATTTTTCCGGTAAATCCCTTAAGGTGGGGCAAGGAAAATACTCCTCCTTCCCGTAAATTCTTGAGTACTTGATAGCCAATTTTTTCCGGATGGCTAGAAGCCCCAATTACGGCCACTCCCTTCGGTTCAAAAAAACATTGGAGTTCTGAATGTGTCTTCTCTAAATCAATTTGCATTCTACTTTCCTTAGTGGTTTTTTCACAAGTAATGTTACGTATTCGATTCACCTCGACCCTGGTCATTGCGAGTCTGCCGAAGGTAGACGCGGCAATCTCTTAGTTGAACTTCTCTTGAAGTCTCTTCTTCACCAAGTCGGGAATCAAGCTGGGTGTATCTCCCCCTAATTTGATAATCTCTTTGATTATACTGGAGGAAAGATAGGAATAACTCTGGCGGGTCATAAGATAAACAGTTTCAATCTGCGGGTTAAGCTTTCTATTCATCAGGTCCATTTGAAACTCATATTCAAAATCGGAAAGAGCTCTCAACCCTCTGACTATGAAACGAGCTCCCTTCTTCTCCGCATAGCGAACAAGTAAACCTCGAAAACTCTCCACCTCTATCCCGGGAAAATCACCAAGAATTTCCTTTATCATTTCAACTCTTTCTGAAGCTGTAAATAAAAAGGACTTCAATGCATTATCGTTGACAGCAATAACTATTCTGTCGAACAGAAACTTGATTCTCTTTATAATATCCAGATGCCCATTGGTAATAGGATCAAAACTACCCGGATAAATAGCAATTTTAGCCATTGAAGTAATCCTCCAAAATCTGTTTATGATCAAAAGCCATATTGGAAGGAAGAGTGTTTCTTTTCAATATTTTAAGTTCTTGTGCGTCGTCGGCTGCCCTTGGCTCTCCTTCCCCCTTACCTATAAAAACAGTAGTAATAGTGTGAAAACGGGGGTCTCGAGCAGGGTCTGAATAAGCATGAAACTGTCTTAATTCTTTTACTTGTAGATTTGTTTCTTCTTTTATTTCTCTTCTGGCAGCCTCCTCCAGAGATTCTCTATATTCAACAAATCCTCCTGGTAAGGCCCAGCCATAAGGAGGATTCTTTCTTTTTATCAAAACAACCCCACCTTCTCTCTCAACAATTACATCCACGGTAGGTACAGGATTACGGTGGATTCGCCATAAATCATTGAGAATCTCCTCATGAGAAGAAAAGGCAAGCGGAGGAAGCTCACCAGGAGGAAAGAACTTGATTTCTTCTATCTCTTCGCTCAGGGAAAAATTTTGTTCTTTCACTAATACTTTATATCCAATGACAATCACCGGGCCATAAATCCTGGTTTTACCCTCATATACTCCAATTAATTTTCCTAACTTACCTTTTACTCCTATCTCTTCCTTTACTTCCCTTAATATCGCCTGGGGCGGCGATTCGTCTATCTCTATAAATCCTGCCAGTAGAGCCCATTCCCCCTTCCCTGGAGAGATTGCCCGTTTTGTTAAGAGGATCTGTTCATTCTCGTTTGTTATTACAGCAGCTACTACCGGAAGAGGATTTTGATAATATATTTTGTCGCATAGAGGGCAAAAAAATCTTCCATATCCGTCTATTTGCCTTTTCTCAAGCAGACCCCCGCACTCAGTACAATACTGCATAGATTATTTCCTTAGTCAGACCTATAGACTTTCTCCCATAAACTCGCCACTGCCAGGATTATCAACAGAATAGCTATAAAACCAAGCACACCTTTTAGCAAGATAAATATTTCTCTCCAGAAATAAATTAAGCCGCATATACCCAGCACAATTATCCCCAGAAAAATCAGAAACCTTAACCATCCATTCATTACAATTCTCCCATCTTTCCTTTTCCCTGAAAAGTTCTTCTATAACCTATATTCAAGAAAAAGCGTGCGCTCAAATACAACCACTTCCACCTTCCTCCTTCCAATGAACCACCCACTCTCTTAAAGATAGAAGGAAGATTATACATTCTCCTATAGGCCCAATCATATCCTTCTTTCAACTCCCGAGGAGTCATTAGCTTGGGGCGGAAAACTACATGGCTAAAATCATAATTTGACCAGTTCCTATCTGTGATTCTATCTTCCTTCTCTAATTTATCATACAGTCTCGTAGCGGGGAGAGGGGTAAGAATGGTGAATTGAATCATATCCAGTTTTACTTTTTCTATAAACTCAACTGTTTTCTGAAAGATACTTTTATCATCATGGTCAAAGCCAAAGATAAAAGCTCCCTCAATTGATATGCCAAATTGGTGGATTTTCTTAATAGCTTTCTCGTAAAAGCTTATTCTGTTCTGAGATTTATTAGTTTCTTTAAGGGAAGCTTCTGAAATTGACTCAAAGCCAATGAATAACCCTTTGCATCCACTAGCCGCTGCCAACTGGAGAACATCTTCGTGACGAGCAATATTGATAGAAGATTGTCCTACCCACAAAAGATTATAGGGTATTAAGGTTTTAAATAGTTCCCGGGCATAATTAACATTTCCTACAATATTGTCATCCAGAAAACCCAGAAAACGTGTCTTTAAGGGTTTACCTATCATTCCCTTTATTTCTTCTATTACATTTTTTACTGGACGAAAGCGATATTTCTTACCAAAAAATCGGCTTACCGAGCAGAAGATACAATCAAAGGGACAACCCCTGGTCAATTGTAAAAAGCGAGAAAGGAGATATCTTTTGTCTTCTACAAGTTCTCTACTGGGGATAGGTATTTTCGCAGGATCCGGCCTCTGAGAACTCTGATAAAACTTGGCCAGACCATTTTTGCCCTTGCTTCTTAAATCCTCTAATAACCTTTCCCAGTTCCCTTCCGCTTCTGCTATTACCACTGCGTCTGCATGTTGGGCTGCTTCTTCGGGCATGGCAGTAACGTGCATTCCCCCCAATACTACCGGAATTCCCTTATCTCTGAATATATCAGCTATTTCGTAAGCACGAGGGCTGGAAGCGGTCATAGTAGTTATACCTACTAAATCAACCTCTTTATCAAAATCTATCTCCTCTATATTCTCATCAATTATCTCTATATCTATATCTTTGGGAGTTAAAGCAGCTACACTGAGAAGACCGTGCGGGGGTACTTTAAATACTTTGTGCCTGCCCAGCCTTTCCTTTTTAGTCTTCTTTTTCCAGGTGGGTGAAATCAATAAAATCTTCATCTTTTCCTTTCTTCTCTAGAAGTAGTTTTTTCTCTAGCTGTTTTTGCTTGAATCTCTAATTCTTCTCTATTTTTTCGACGATGATTCTCTATTACTTTACTCAACTTGACAACAGGGGAGTCATATTCCCCTGCTATCATCTTTTCAAATTCAGGCCGGGTCATTTTATCAAGATGCTTGGCATAATCATCCAGAAAATGAGCAATTTTACCTTCTATAATGGTTTCTGCTCCCCTATGAGTAGGATAAGCACCACATTCCTTGACCGCTTCTCTCAAGATATTGGGTTTGTCAATAATAGTACAGGGAGTTAACCAGTTATCATTCTTTTCCAGTTGCTTTTTTCTTATAGAAAGAAAGAAAGGAGAGAGTATAGCTTCTCTTAAACCTTTTCCTTCTTTCCATAAATTAAAAATATTATCTACAGCAAAATGGACAAAAACACAAGGTTCTATATCTCCTTGAGAGTTAATATGGAAGTATTTCCTTCCTCCAGCTATACACCCTCCTACCCAGGGGCCGTCATTCCAGAAATCCCCTATGAAAATGGGCTTTTTTGATCGCCATTCCCATATCTTCTGGCGCAGTTTATCTCTCTGCTCAGGAGTGGGCATAAGTTCAACGGCTGGCTTCTTACCTATAGGGATATAGATGAAATACCAGCCGAAAGAAACATTTTTAGCAATAAGCTCATCCACAAATTCATCGCTGGTAACAACATCTACATTTTTTCTGGTTACTGTGACCGAAAATCCCTGCATAACTCCTACCTTATGCAAATCCTGCCGGGCTTTATTTATTTTTTCCCAGACCCCCTTTCCCCTTCTTTCATCTGTCTCTTTCTTAAAACCTTCCATACTAATAGCTGGAGCAACGTTACCTATTTTAGCCAGTCTCTCTATTGTCTTTTCATCAAGTAGGGTCCCATTAGTATAGATTTGAAAATACATATCATTATGCTTCCTGGCTAAATCCCATAGATCTTTTCCTGTCTCCTTATCCCTGTAATAAAAGGGTTCTCCGCCTGAAATAGTTAAAAAGCGAATCCCCGATTCTCTAGCTTCTTTCAGAATTCTATCTAGAGTAGCATAAGATAAACCCTGTCCTTTTTCGTACTCATGGGCATAGCAACCGTAGCAGTTAAGATTACAAGCATTGGAGGGAGAAATAACAAAAAACCAGGGAGCTTTAAATCCTTCTTCCTCTAATCTCTCCCTCTTTTTTGCTTCGGTAACCCAATCACAAAAGAAATTCTTGGCTAACCTTTCTCTGGCTACTTTTGAGAGTCTTTCTTGAAGAAGTAAACGAGCAAGTTTTGTCCAGGGGTGTTTTCTCTGAAAAGCCTTCATTACGTTTTCCAAGGCAGACTTATTAGGACCGGCAAACTTATACAGTCCTTTCAATACAGTATCAAACTCACTATAGAAATCATCCTCATTTCGAGTAAGGGCTAGCCTGCTAAGATAACGGTAAATCTGATGTTCTAAGAGCTTTTTCTTTAATCCTAATCCTAGCTGCTCAACCATCTTCCTCCTCCTTTACGGGCCGATTTATTCTAATGAAGTAGTTAGATAAGTCAAATAAAACCCTACCTTTGTACACCGTGCGAGAATACCTCTTGAACTAGAGAAGCGTCCCGACATAAGGAGCCTCTCTCTTTCTGGGAAATCCAATAGACAGTAAGACTATGGACAATCCCCATAAGAATTACCGCCAGTTTTCTCGCGTCTAAAGGCTTAACTTCTCCCTCATTAATTGCTCTTTGAATTAAGCGGGTGAGAATCTTTATATAGCGTGACTGTTTCTCCACTACTCTTCCTTTTAGTTCTTTTTCTAGCTTTTCCCTTAACTGTTCGGAAAAACTTTGCATGATTTTAAAGAAGTCTTTATTCTCCTCCATGAACTTCAAATGAATACCAATGGTCGTATTAATCCTTTGCCAGGCTGAACCTGGCTCCTTCACTGCCTTTTCGATTTTACTCAAGAGGGCATCCAGTTTTCTTTCTATAGCAGAAAAGAAAAGGTCTTCTTTACTGTCAAAATAAAGATAAATCGTCCCTTTGGCTAATCTTGCCTCTTTAGCAATATCGTCTATAGTGGTAGAATAAAACCCTCTTTTGGCAAAAAGCTTCTCTGCTGCCTGCAAAACCTGAGTCAGATGATCTCTTTGCCCCATCTTCCTTTTGTTCATCTCTTTAACCTTCATTCATTGACTCAACTATGAACCATTCACGACAAATTGTCTGACTGTTCAGTCATTATTATAGTAAAAAATAGATTAAAGTCAACCTCTACGCCAAATTATGTTTATTGAAGACTAAATAGTAAAATGGCTCTAATTGACCTTCTCCATTTTTCTATTAAGATAGAATGAGATTAGCGTATAACGTTTAGCGTGTGGTGCTGCTTCGCTCTGTTCTCCCACATTGTGTATCGTATTGGGCAATACGTACGAAGAGTTTTTATTCACTATTTGCGAGGTTATCCAAGGTGAACAGATTTAAAAAAAACATAATATTAGAGCTGGCAAAAGTGGTAAATCTCCCTGAAGAGAATATAGAGAGAATGCTGGAGGTTCCTGCCGAATCTAATCGGGGAGATTTTGCTTTCCCTTGTTTTCAGCTAAGTAAAATTCGTCATCAACCACCTTCAGAAATAGCCAGCAAAATTACAGGAGACCTTGGAGACATTGAAGGTATCTCCTCAGTGGAAAATATTGGCCCCTATGTAAATTTTAAAGTTGATACGACCGCTCTAGCCAAAGAAATCCTTTCTGAAATATATCAAGAAAAAGAGAAGTTTGGACAGACCGACACCGGAAAAAATCGAACAGTAGTTATTGATTACTCTTCCCCTAACATAGCCAAGCCTTTCCATGTAGGACACCTGCGCTCAACCATAATCGGTAACTGTCTCAAGAATGTCTATCAGGCTCTCGGTTATGGGGTAGTCTCTATCAATTACCTGGGCGATTGGGGTAAACAATTTGGGTTGCTTGTCCTGGCTTTCCAGAAATGGGGAGATAAGGAAAAATTGAAAGAGGACCCCCTTAAATATCTATATAAACTTTACGTAAAAATAAACCAGGCTGTTGAAGAAGACCCTTCCCTGGATTCTGAGGCCCGTTTGTTATTTAAACAAATGGAGAAGGGCGATGACATAATTTTAGAATACTGGCGCAAGTTCCGTGCTCTTTCCATTAGAAAATATGAAGAGACTTATAATAGATTAGGCATTTCTTTTGATGTCTATAGCGGGGAGAGCCAATATAACGAATATATGAAGAAAATAATACGGGAAATGGAAGAAAAGGGACTCTGGCAGTCCTCACAAGGAGCAAAAATTATCGACCTTAACAAACATAATCTTAACGTAGCCTTGATAAAAAAAGAAGATGGCTCAACTCTTTATTTAACCAGAGATATTGCTGCCGCAGATGACCGCTATCAAAAGTATCATTTTCACAAAATGCTCTATGTAGTGGGAACAGACCAAAAACTTCACTTTCAACAGCTTTTCAAAATCTTAGAGCTTTTGGGAAAAAAATGGGCTAGTCGCTGTGTCCATGTTGATTTTGGACGAGTTCAGGGAATGTCCACCCGCAAAGGGCAGGTAATATTTTTGAAAGATCTTTTGGATGAAGGCCAGCGAAGAGCCTTGGAAAAGATGAAAGTTAATCCAGAAAAATTTGTTGAGCTAAGCGATGCAAAATTAACCGCTGACATCTGTGGATTATCAGCTATCATCTTTGCTGATTTATCTAATAAGAGAATCAAAAATTACCAGTTTGATTGGAACAAAGTGTTAAACTTTGAAGGAGATACTGGCCTTTACTTGCAAAATGCTCATGCTCGTATAGCGGGCATAATGAGAAAGTCTGGTATTGAACTAACCGACAAAATTGACTATTCAGCTCTCAAAGAAAAAGAGGCAGTCTCTTTAATTAGATGGCTGGCCAGATATCCGGAAATAGTCAAACTAGCTGGAGATAAATATGAACCATCCTTCCTCTGTACTTATTTACTCGAGCTTGCTCGCTATTTTCATAAGGCTTACCATTTGATGCGAGTAAAAGGGGAGGCCTCAACAATAGCCAAGGCAAGAATGAACTTATTCTGGGCTACAAAACAGGCCCTGGGAAATGGGATGAA
>CAZQMG010000023.1:0-19254 GCA_964594375.1 uncultured Clostridia bacterium
CCATATTTCTTTTCCCAGATTTTTGCTTTTTTTGGTCATTTTATCTCACCTCTTACATATCTCACTTATTTTCAAGGCTGTCCTTTAAACAAGCTTATTCCAGGGATAAGTTGGAAATGGACATCGAGTGTGAATACCTCAAGGTTATAATGAATAGCGAGAACAGCAACGAAAATATCTGTAAGGGGAATGAGATGACCTTTTTTACGGAGTCCCAGGGAGATATTTCCGGCTTCTTCCCATCGTTCTATGTCCATTTCTATATAAGGAAGGCCATGAAGTGCTTTCTTCACGGTCATACGTTCTCTTTGGTTTTTTATGCCTTGAAGTAATTCAGAGACTAGAACTCCACAAAGATAAGCTCGGTTGAATCCAATAAGTTTTCTCACCACATTGACTAAGTTTGCATCTCTGTTTCGAAAAAATTCAATCCATACCGAAGTATCAATCAGTACACCAATCTCTTTTGAATTCTTCAATCTCTGCATTCTCCAACTCCTCGGTAATATCTTCGATTTCTATCTTTCCAGGTAGCGAAAGTAATAACTCTATTTTTTTTCTCCTTACCGTTTCTCTTAAAGCAACTTCAACAGCCTTTGAGATGGTTTTTTCCTTGTAAAGTTCTTTTACCTCAAAAAGAAGTTCCTGAGATAAGTTCAGAGTAGTCCTCATCTTGTGCACCTCCTTTATATCATCATAACTATACACCAATTATTGATGAATGTCAAGACCATAAGAAACTAAACACCATCCTATGACATACTCTATTCTGTCATCCTGGTATACCAAATCTTATCCTCCATCCAACCGAGTTTTTATAAGAAGGAGATTCAAAATATGTCTCTGGGGAAGAATAATTAACCTTGGGATAGGAAGGCCTAACTCAACGAGTTTTGAAAACGACAAATCCTTACTTGAGAAAAAAATCAGAAAATTAGCTTTAGCGATTTATGCGGATGAGGGAGTTTCTCCGGCCAGGGCTAGTAACTTCTTCTCTTTTTCTTCTACCTCTTTTTCTAATCTTTCCACTACTTCCTTGTTTTCTTCGCTCAATAGGTGTTTGAACCTTCCTTGTGATTCCAGCCATTCTCTGAAGGAACGCCTTTTTTTAGGGCGATAGGTAATTCGGTAGTTACCATTCTCCACTTCATATAGAGGCCAAACTCCTGTTAAAACAGCAAGTTTAGCAATTTGAATAGATTGAGAAGAATCATACCGCCAGCCGCGGGGACAGGGAGAGAGAATATTAAGAAAGGTGGGACCTTCTGTGTTTAAAGCTTTCTGCACTTTTTTTATCAGGTCATTATAGTAAGCAGGGTTGGCCTGGGCTACATAAGGAGAGTTATGGGCAACTATAATCTGTGTTAAATCTTTGCGAGGTCGCTCTTTTCCCTCGGGAATAGCCTTTCCCACTGGAGAAGTGGTAGTAGCTGCTCCTTCAGGAGTAGCACTGGAACGCTGAATTCCAGTATTCATATAGGCTTGGTTATCATAACAAACGTAGAGGAGGTTGTGCCCTCTTTCCATAACTCCTGATAAAGCCTGCAAACCTATATCATAGGTTCCGCCGTCTCCTCCAAAAGCAATAAACTTGATAGTCTTATCGATCTTACCTTGCCTCTTTAAGGAGCGATAAGCTGCTTCTACTCCCGACAGGGTGGAGGCGGAATTCTCAAAGGCACAATGTATAAAGGGAGTTCTCCAGGCAGTGAAAGGATAAATAGTAGTAGCTACTTCCAGACATCCGGTAGCAGAACTTATCACTAGCGGATCATCTGCCGCCATAAGAATCTGCCTTACAATAATCGAGGCTCCGCAGCCGGCACAAAGCCGCTGACCTGCGCTGAGAAGTTCTTTTTTCTTCGATAACTCTTTAAGAGACGGCATCTAAACCTCCTTATATTCTCGTATTGCGTGATGCGTATTACGTATGTCGTTAATTAACTTGGTACTCGATGCTAGATACTTGTTCCCCCTCACCCCTCCCCTCTCCCCTCGGGGGAGAGGATTAAAGAGAGGGAGTGCCTTTCCCTTCATTGCTCATTGTAAGAGTTAACAACCACTCACAATTTTAGAACGCTGAACATCGAACGCCTAAAGCTTAGATTTTTTCTTCCTTTTCGAGCAACGAGTATCCGGGATCGAGCATATGAAACTTGGGCTCTTCTTTCTTCTTTTCGAGCAACGAGCAACTAGCAACGAGCAACGGATTTCATTCTCTCAATCCCAGATAACCAACTAACTCGTCTGTTTTTTTGCTATCGGCAATTCTCTCCAGATTCTTATAGACTGTCTCAATCTCCTCTATGCCAATATCTCTTCCCCCTAATCCATAGATATAGTTCACCACCGGGGGTCTTTTCTTCTCCTCGAAAAGAGCTGACCTAATCTCTAAGAATAGCGGACCTCCCTGAGCTCCAAAAGAGACAGAACGATCGAGAACAGCCACTGCCTCAACATTTTTCAAAACCTGAACAATTTCTTCTGTCGGAAAGGGACGAAAGGCTCTTATCTTTAAAAGACCAGCCTTCACACCTTTCTCCCTCAATTGATCTACCACAGTTTTTACGGTTCCGGCGGTAGAACCAGCAGCTACAATAACCAAATCCGCTCCCTCTAACTGATATCTTTCCATTAAATCGTAGGAGCGGCCGCTTATTTCTCCAAATTCTTTGCCTACTTTCTCAATAATCTTCCCTACCCTCTCCATAGCCTCTATCTGCTGCCTTTTATGTTCAAAATAGTAGTCGTATAAGTCAAGTGGACCGTAAGTAACCGGATTATCAATATCAAGCAGAGAATGGGGATTCCTGTATTCACCAATAAATCTTTTTACCTCCTCATCTTCTAATATCTCCACTCGCTCCATAGCATGAGAGATAATAAATCCATCTAGAGTAACCATCGCCGGTAAAAGAACTTCTTCGCTCTCAGCTATGCGTATAGCCTGGATGAGGTTATCGTATACCTCCTGGCAATTTTCACTGTAAAGTTGAATCCATCCAGAATCACGTGCCCCCATGGAATCGGAATGATCGCAATGGATATTAATAGGTCCGCTTAAGGCTCTATTGACCAGAGGCATAACAATGGGCAACCTATAAGAAGCAGCAATATAACAAATCTCCCACATTAGAGCTAAACCATTGGCTGAGGTGGCGGTCATAGCTCGGGCTCCGGAGGCAGCTGCTCCTATACAAGCACTCATGGCAGAATGTTCACTTTCTACTCTGACCATCTCGGTAGAAACAAGACCATCAGCAACAAATTGAGAAAACTTCTGTACAATCTCTGTCTGAGGAGTAATAGGATAAGCAGCCAACACATCCGGATTAATCTGCCGTATAGCTTCAGCAGCTACCTCATCTCCAGTTAAACCTAAAATTTTCTCCATCCTATTAACCTCCTTCCTTTTTTGAATTGAACTTTGTCTCTTCCACCATCTCTATAGCATTTACCGGGCATTGGGCAGAGCAAATACCACACCCTTTACAATGACCATAATCAAATCCCTTAATTTTTGCCTCTTCTACAATAATTGAGGAATCAGGACAATAAACCCAACATAAAAGACAATGAGTACATTTTTCCTCATTCCTTATAGGTCTATAAGTCCTCCAACTCCCTGTATCATATTCTTCTGCATTGCCTGCCTCTAAAATAAGACCTCCCAGAGGAATTTCCTTCCAATTTTTCTCTTTCATTCTCCCTTTGCCTCCTCATAAGCTCTTCTAATAGCTTGTATGTTCCCTTCCAATATCCGGGAGCTAAATTTTTTTTCAAACTTATGTTTGATAGCTGAAATAATCGTATCAATGCTCAAAAGGTCTGTCGCTTTAATCAAAGCCCCCAACATAGGCGTATTAGGTAAATTCCTTCCTAGAATATCTAAAGAGATAGAACTAGCATCCACAGTAAAAACCTTTCTTTTCTTTAAATTTAGTTTTTGTCTAATTTTCTGAGGAGATTGGGAAGTATTTATCAACACCACTCCTTCTTCTGGCAGACCATCTACTACATCTATCGTATCCAGAAGAGTCGAATCCAGCACTACTACAGCATCAGGATTCCTCACATTAGAATGTAGGGTAATAGGAGCTTCACTAATGCGAGTAAAAGATCGCATAGGAGCCCCCATGCGTTCCGGTCCGTATTCAGGAAATCCCTGAATATATTTTCCTTCTTCCAGGGCAGATTCGGCTAAAAGCAAAGCAGCTGTCTTTGCCCCCTGGCCTCCCCTTCCATGCCAACGAATTTCAATCACATCTTTCATTAATGTCTCCTCCATTTATAATTAAGGCTCTTACTACTCCTAAGTGCAAAGCAAAATCCTACTATCTTACCTAAAATTTCTTTCCCTGTCAAATTTTGTATTCTTTTGGCGTGTTATTGTGTTAATAGAGCATCCTCTCTAATTCCTAGGCTAGAAATATCCACTTGACATTCTTAGTTAATATATTATAGTAGGTATGAATATGTTTACCAAAGGAGGTATTTCAATGAGTAAAATTAGAAAAATAAATATTACTTTACCTGAGGAGGAATTAAGAAGAATTGATGATTTTGCACGCAAAGACTCTTTTAGCAGAAGTGGTTTTATTCGCCAGGCTGCCAGATTCTATATGGAGCAGACAAAGCAGAAGGAAGAGGAGAGAAAATACTACCAAAGGATGCAGCAAGCAGCCCTAAATATTCACAAGTTTCGAGAAAAGGCCGGTAACTGGGATGGAGTTGCTGAGATAAGAAAATGGAGAGAGACTCGATGATAAAGGAACTTTTGCCCAGATATGTAGTAGATGCAAGTATAGTAGTAAAATGGTATTCGAAATCCAAAGAAGATGATTTAGGCAAGGCAGATTCACTATTGGATGGACATATACAGAGACAGCATCTTCTTTTAGCACCTTCTTTAGTTTTCTATGAGCTAGCCAACGCTCTTCGATTCAATCCAAACTTCGATGAAAAAGACGTATTAGAAGCTCTTTCTGTATTTAACGACCTTGGAATTATGATAATTAATTTTGAAAAGATATATTCTCAAGCCATTTCTTTGGCTTTTAATAAAGACCTGACCGTTTACGATGCCATCTACGTCGCTATCTCCAGGCTATACAAAATACCTTTTGTCACTGCTGATTCCCAACTTCACCAAAAACTAGAGGATTTGCTCTTGGTTATCCCTCTGTCTCAATGGGAACTTTGATGCTGTTCAAAAAGAAATTTCTGTTTTGGTCCCCCTAATTGTGCTATGACTACAATTCTTCCTCCCAGCTAGAGTCTTAGAAGGATATTACCCCAGAGTTATAGTAAATCCGGAGATAAAACCTTTCGCTCGGGTAGAAAAAGCTAACAGGGAGGCTGACACCTAAAACTCCCCTACTCTTTCCCATACGGAGATCTGTCGATTTTGTTTCTCTTTGCCCAGAATTATAGGCTTAATTCCTGATATCTCGGCAAGATAATTCATCAAAGCATCTACCCAATCTCCTTGCACTGCTAAAATGTGATTTATCAGATAAAGTCCCTGGAAGGTCAAAGCTGGAAAGACAAACCTTACCAGATAGTGTATCCGCCATCCATAACCAGTACACTTCCGGTGACGAAACTGGAAGCTTTGGAAGCTAAAAATAAGGCAGGACCTTTTATTTCAGAAGGATTGCCTAATCTTCCCAGGGGAGTTAATGAGCACCACCCTTTACCATATTTAGGAAAGACCTTATCTACTAGAGGTGTTCTCATATATCCGGGAGCAATAGCGTTAACCCTTATATTGTACTTTGCCCATTCGGCAGCTAAGGACTTGGTGAGCATAATAACCCCGGCCTTGGAACTATTATAATTAATTTGGGGCTGTGGTTTATTAACGATTAGTCCGGACATAGAAGAGATATTGATTATATTTCCTTTTTTTTGGGCAATCATCTTACGCCCCACCCTCTGAGCGCAGAGGAAAACTCCACTGAGGTTAACTTCAATTGTCTTATCCCATTCCTCTTTACTTAATTCTTCAGCAGGAACATTACTAACAATGCCAGCATTGTTGATTAAAATATCAATCTTACCGAATCTCTCCTCAGTTATCTTCACCATATTTTCTACATCACTAACCTTGGTTACGTCTGCCTTTATGGAAATAGAATCTCTTGCCAGATTCCGAATGCTTTCAGCTACCTTGTCTGCTCCTTCTATATTCATATCTACTACAGCTACATCTGCTCCCGCTTCTGCCAGAGCCAGTGCCATTTGCTCACCCAGCCCCTGAGCAGCCCCGGTCACAATTGCCTTCTCGCCAGTTAGGTCAAACAGTTCTTTTACTTGCATAAGCCCTCCTTTCTTTTTCTAGCTGATTCCTCTCAGATGCTCAATCGCCAACCTGGCGGCGCTATCTGGATCAGGCAAAGGAAGGATTTCGGCAGAAATATAGTCTTTATAATCTATTTCTTCAAGCGTTTTGATTATGTGGGTAAAATCAAGGTGTCCACTTCCTGGAGCCCATCTATTACTATCAGCAACGTGAACATGACTGAGATAATTCTTACTATTCCTTATACTCTCATACATAGATACCTCCTCTATATTCATATGAAAGGTATCTATCAATATTCCTATATTGGAAAGATTAACTTTCTTAACAAAGTTAATGGTCCCAGCAATTGTATTGAGAAAATTGGTTTCATATCTATTCAATGGTTCAATAGTAAGAGATACTCCCAGTTCCTGGGCTTTTCTGGCACACTCCCGGATACAATCAAGGGTCCATTTTTCTGCATCTTCTTGGCTTACACCCTCTTCCACTTTTCCTCTTATCAGTCCAATTATCACCTGAGCAGAAAATTTCGCCGCGAAATTAATATGGCCTTTTATCCTATTGACCGCTCTTTTTCTTATTTCAGGGCGAGGATGAGAAAAACTCAATCCTTCTTCCCCATAAGCCTGACCAGTGCCAATAGCAGGCACCTCTAAATGATATGACTTTACCAGTTTAGTGATTCTTTCCTCATCCACTTTATCAGGATCTCTGATGGCAAGTTCCACTCCCTCATAACCCAATTCAGCAACTTTTTTGATGCTTCCGGCAAAATCTTCTTTAAAAGCTAAGGCGGAAAATTTAGCCTCAGGAGTTGAGACCACTATGCTCTTTTTCATTTGCCCCTCACCCTTCCCCTCTCCCCTGTGGGGAGAAGGAAAAAAGACAATTACCGAGCCTGTCTTGAGATTGCTTCGTCGCTCCCGTTCCTCCAATGACAAACTCTTGTAACGACATTGATATTAAGAAAACGAATTACTAAAACCCTATTTTTGGTAATCCATAGACCGACTTCCAACCCTCGCTCTGAGGTTCCTTTAGATAAGGCTCCATTTCAGAAGCACCTCGCAGGGTTACCTTCTCCACTGGCGGGACCTTCCCAGGGGGGAAAGCCTCTATAATCTGGTCAATAACCAGAGTCAGATACTTTAAAATAGCTGCAATGGGCCGCTTAGCCTTTCCGGCACTAGCCAGGCTTGGTGTTCCAACCGTTCCTTCAGGTGTAGCAGCTATCTCGATAGCCATCTGACCTTCGCCCTCAGACCAGCGATGGGGCCTGCGCAGAGGGTCCACTGATTTATCAAAATGACCATCGGGAAGAAATCCTTCTCCTTCTGTATCTTGAGCAAGACTGATGTCAACCATCCCTTGAGGAAACATCAAAAGAGCTATTGAGGTTTCTGCCTCATCTGCATGGACAAAATGTGTCTCCATGCTATCTTTTTTTCCAGTTGGCCCAAAGAACTCTCTTACTCCCCGATGCCAATCAAGCACTTGAAATATTCCGGGAAGCTGATAGCGATACATAAATTCATGTAGGGCTGACTCCAGAACCCAGAGCTGGCCGTGGTTGTTAATGATAATCTGCTTTCGAAAGCCATCGTTCCACAGTCCAAGCATCACATAGATAAGAGTCTCCCGCACTGCATTCTGAGGTATATTCACTGTACCGGGCATTCCAATGTGGTGATAGGGATGTGCTCCATAATTGAGAGGAGGCAAGGCAAGATTGACTGGACGATCCTCTTTAGCTGTGTATCTTTTTAGTGCCTCGGCAATCTGAGTCACCATAAAGGTATCCAGGCCAGAGATAGTATGCCTGCCATGGTTCTCTGTACAGCCTACCGGAATAATAACAATATCATTCTTGCGGCGGTTTTCAATGAGCCTCTGGCGGACCGTAGTCTGGATATAGCTTCCTGGTTTTCCTAGCTCTGGAAGTGAAGGTACTCCATATTCAGCTAAGATTCTTTCAATCTCTTCCTCTGATGCATCCCATACTTCTTTTTTCAATCTGCCCACATCGGTATTTTCGAAGATAACAGCAGGGTTTTCTGTGGTTAACCACATCTTATTTTTCTCTTTTTCATCAGACACTTTTGTCTCCTTTTTTATGGTGTTATGATAACTTTAATAGCCTCACCTTTTCTCATGGCCTCTATTCCCTTATGAACGTCTTCCAAGGGAAGCCTATGAGTGATGAGCTTTTCTAAATTTAAGACTTTACTTTCAATCATCTTAATAGCAGCAGGAAAGGTAAATCTGGCGATGAAGCTACCCATTACAGTAAGTTCATTTTTGGTAATATCATTTTGGGCAACTTGAGCCCTTGCCTGGTAGTTTTGACCGAAAAGAAGAATTTGACCACCTCTTCGCACAATAGCCATAGCACTCCTAAATAAAGTTCCTACTGCATCTACTACCACATCGGCTCCTACAAGAGTCTCCTCTTTGACTATTCTCTCCAGATTATCTTTTAAGGGATTCACAACCCGGCTTGCCCCACTCTCATAAGCGAATTTAGCCCGGTATTCTGATATTTCAGAAACTATAATCTTTCCTGCCCCTGATGCCTTAAACATTTGGATGAATAAGAGTCCTATAGGTCCGGCTCCCAGAACCACCACCACCTCACCGGGATGAACTTTGAGTTTGTGTGTGGCACTAACAACACAGGAAAGAGGCTCAGTGAAAACAGCCAATTCCGGTAGAAGGTCAGGAAAAATCTTGTGCAAGACCTTAGCAGGAGCAACATTGTATCTGGCAAATCCACCATCAATAAATATCCCCAGGGTAGTCATATTCTCACACATATTGGGGATGCCCATTTTGCAGTAAGAACAATTTCCACAGGTAATATTAGGGTCAACTACCACCCGATCACCTTTTTTGAATTGAGTGACTGCTCCTCCCACTGCCAGAACTTTCCCCGTATATTCGTGAGATAAAATGACACCTTCTGTAGCTGGATGTCCAGGAGGAATCTCCAAAATACGCATATCGGTGCCGCAAATACTGGCCGCTTCCACCTGGAGGAGTACCTCATCCGGTTTTTTAATTTCAGGAGTCGGAACCTCCTTTAAATTGAGTCTGCCCTTTCCTTCAAACACCGCCGCCAACATCTTCTTCTCCATTGTTTTATCCCTTTTTTAATCAAGAACTGCTGTAATTTTACATTCCTTCCGATCAGTCTGGAGTAGAACTATATTTTCTGGAACTTCCTTTAAAGTTACCTTCTTGGTAATCAAGGGTGTTGTGTCCATCCCTGAAGCCATAGAACTTATTACTCTGGGGAAAGTCCCGTGACCGGAGTGTCCTTGAGAGCCAACCAGAGAGGCTCTTCGCACCTGAAATACCTCGCCAGTAAGAGGGATTTTCTTGGCTGACCTGGCTACAATCACCACCACACTGTTAATTTGCTTTCCTTCCCAGATAGTCTCTTCAATATCAGGAAATACCTTATCAGGAAGACCAGTAGCCTCAAGGTATAGCTTTGCTCCCATATTTTGTGTTAACTCTAAGACTCGCTCGGTAAAATCTTCTTTTAAGGGGTCAATAACAAAATCTGCCCCCATTTTCTTTCCCCGCTCTCTTCTTTCCCTTGAAGGCTCAGATAGTATTACTTTAGCTGCTCCTGCTCTCTTTAAGATAACTACAGCAGCCAGACCAATTGGTCCTCCTCCTAAGATGACTACATTATCTCCGGGGCGAATACCACCTCCTCGCTCTATAACTGCGTTATAAGCTACAGAGGTTGGCTCAACCAAGCTTCCGGCTAAAAATATGTCCTCACTCTTATAGCTTCCTCTTAACTCTTCCAGACTCCATATATAGCGAGCATCCACTTTTACATATTCAGCAAAGGCTCCGTCACAGCTAAAGCCTAATTCCTGCAATCTCTCACAGTGGTTAGGATAACCATCAGCACAGGGACGACAGGCTGCACACCAGAGCATTTCCTCAGCAGTAACTGCCTCACCTTTGGTATATCTCTTCCCGCTGCGTTTGTTAATAGCCTCTTTTCCTGCCTTAGCCACAATGCCAGAAAATTCATGCCCCAGAGTGCAAGGAAAAGCAGTAAGTCCTGGATACCAGATATATCCCTCTTCATCGGACTGAGCCATATGAACATCAGAGCCGCAAATACCGCAGGCTTTCACTTTGATTAGAACTTCAGTAGGATTAATTTCAGAAATATCCTTTTCTACTATCTTAAGAATAGGATTTCTCCAGACCTGGCTTCCCAGATAGGTGAGCTTTCCTTCCACATCCTTTAAGCCTAATTTAAAGTTCTCCCTTGGCTGCCATTCAGCAAATAAAGTAACGGTTTGCATCTTTGCCATTTGTAAACCCCCTTTCATTTATTTCCAATGTAGAAGCTAGTATAGGTATTCCCTTTCCTTTAGTCTCCCACCCTTCCACCTTTTCTTGATCCCAGTACTTTTACCACTTTTCTAATATGACTCTTGATCTCCTCTTGGCTGGCAAAAGGAAAAAGTTGACGATCAAGATCAAGATGAATGCAAACCTTCCCTTTAGCAATTTTTTCTAGTCCTTGTAAACCATTGGCTCTAATTTGGGGATTAATAATATTCACTCCACATTCAACAAGATCTTCCATAATCTCTAAGATATGACCATCAGAGTGTAGATAAACATATACTCCTTTATCCTGGCAAGCACCAAATATCTTAGCATAACAAGGCTTAAGATATCTTCGCCAGTCGGAAGGACTAATAGGTAAAGATTTCTGAAGTCCTAGGAGGCTGGTGAAGAAGTAGTTTTTGTAGAGGTTTCATTTATGAAACTCGCTCTGTTAAAGAGTCCGATGAATCGGACCGCTACAATATTTGGGTTTTTCACCAGCCTTCTAGGTCGTCTCCAAAATAGATAATTTCCGCTCCAATCTCTACCCATTTATTTACCAATTTTAAGTTATAATTTGAAACCATTTAGATTAGCCGATTCAATCTAGGATCTTGGACAGCTATGTCCATCATAAAATTGGTAAATCCTCACAAATAATAAAGCCACATATACATAAATCCATGCACTAAGCTCCCGCCTGCTAATTTTCCCTCTTTTTTGGGCTTGCTCAAGCTGAGCTTTTCTTATTTCCAGTTCATCTTCATTCTTCACCCCTTTGACAAAGAGCCTAAGAAATACGGATAGAAACCTCCTTCGATGAGATCACCAGTACATATTAGCCTCTTATTTTAAAAAACTCCTCACTTATAGTCAAACTCATTTACCATCTTGGAGACAACTCTTATCCGCTCTATATCAGCAGGGGGTGGAAGCTCATCTGATACCCCTAAGATTAAATTGGGGGGAAACATATCTAAAAGCTTAGCGGTAAACTGTTCCAGATCCTCACGGGAATATTGAGGCAAAAATAAAATAGCAGGAATACCATCAATAAGTATAGTATCTCCCAAGGCGTCTTTCAGCTCCTCTAGGGTCACATCCCCCTGAGGCAAAGGAGTAACCGCCTCAATGCCGTCAAAGCCAGCTTTGCTTATGAGAGGTAGGAGCGGTTTTAGTGAGCCATCCATATGGATATGGCAAAACTTACCTTTTTGGTGAACCTGGTTTGTTCTTTTCTTATAATAAGGAATGAGGTATTCCTCAAAAAGAGACGGAGAGTCAACATTTGCATCGATATTCTCCCCAAAATTCAATATCTTCAAGGGAGTGTTTAATATGATCTCGTACATTTTATCATCATATTCTTCAATTATCCTTAAAAAATTCTTTATCTTATCTGGATAATCATTTAAGGCATAAATCGTGTTTTCAAATCCCATATAACTGATTATTAACCTCTGCAGGGGTGAACGAGGATAAAAGGATTGAATCACTCCTTCTTCTCCAAATTCTCTATCGGCTATCTTAAAAGCATCTAAGTCAAACTCAAATTTGGTATCGTCGAGGATATACTCCATAATTTTTATATCACTTAAAGTTTTTATAGGGTATTCAGTATGATATCCATGTCTTATTACTTCCTTTAAACTGCCCACGGCAGTCTCATGGATGATAACTCTCTCCTCTCCTTTATCCCTGGATTTTATCTTTACTTTCTTATTTTTAACCTTAAATATGTTTACTCCCAGGACCTCCTGGGGATATCTTGGGGAGATGCCTAAATCATCGTAAATCTCGATCATACTCTTTTCTTTATATGGTTCAGGAACATTGCCCTTATAGGGTTGGATAACGCTATATAATGAGTTAAGGAGGGAATTGTCTTTATAGCCGTTCGGAAGCCTATTTTTTAATCTATTGCCATAATACCAATAATAGATTCTTGGTTGCCAGACAATCCTGTCTATCTTCTTCCTCTGAAATGTTCTCAGTATTCTCTCTCGAGTATTCATGCATTTTTTCCCTTAGATGTTATTGTTTGTGGGTATCTTGTGCTCCTCATAAGCCTCATGCATCGCCTCCACATTCCTCAACGGTGTACCTTTATCTATAATCCATCCCCTGAATATAAAACCTCCTTTTTTCCTGACAAAAAGATCAAATATATACTTCACATACTCTTTTACCTCTTTTACTGTTCCTTTGGGAAGTATATACTGACGGTCGATATCTGCGAGAATGCACATTCTCCCTCCGGTCATCTCGGCTAACCGGGGAAGGTCCATACCGGAAAATTGAGGATTAAAGATGTCCACTCCTATTTCTATTAAGTCAGGGACTATATCCATCACTGTGAAATAACACATGACGATTAACACTATGAACAGTTTTGAATATTCTCTTGTAATAGGGTTCAAAGAGCCTCCTCCATCGCTCAGGTCTAATCATAAGCTGATCCTGAATCCCCCAATCATCCGCAAAAGCGATGCAGTCCACGTCAAATTCTCTCCATAGAGACCTCTGAAAAAGTCGAAGCAATTTACCTAAAACTCAGATCTGAAAAGACCATCAATCTTTTGACTTGCTTTTCTTAACATATATTGGGTTGGCGAAACAAAGAAGATTTCTCTCTTTATCCGCGGCGTAAATTTCACATCTATACCAACTATCTTCGAGTTTCTTATTATCGAACTTATCAGAAATTGGAATATCAGAAAAACCCACTATCAGCTCCTCTTTAGGAGAAAGATCTTTTTCAAAAAAAACAGAACCATCTCTGATTATTTTCAGTTGAGCGAAAGTTTGTAAGTTTTCCACTTTTATATTGAAACGTATAGACTCTTGTGCAACTGCCTCTATTTCATCTCCGCACATGTAATTCTTACCCCAATGTTCTGTCCAGAAAAATACCGTCGGCCCTGAACTTACAAAAACGTGCCCCTTTCTCAGTCCTTCGATTAGTTTATCCTCGCTGAGTAAGTTCGCATATACAAAAGTCTTTGAAATAGGTCCGTACTTAGGAACTTTGTCCACATCATGCCAGTCTCTGCTACTTACGCCGGTAACTCTTAATCCCTCATTCAGTAGTTTATTCCATAATTTGAAACTCCTACAATTTTCAATTTTCCCTATTCTCCACGAATTACACCAGACCTCTATCATATCAATTAGCCTATAATCTGTCTCCTTAAAGTTCCACCTACAGCCAGCACAAACCGGATCTCCTATGCAATAAGGATGAGCTATCGAGAAAAGAGCTCCCTGAGCGTGTACCTCATTGATAACATCATTTACGTTTCGAACATCCCCATTTTTACACCGCCAATCAACAGACGATTTCATTCCCAGGCCCAGAGCATGACCGAAGAAGGTTGTTATCTCAATACCCTTTATTATAGGAAAGCTGCTATCTTGAGGAATAGAGTCATATCCGCTAACTAGGTTATGGTCAGTTAGAGCAAAGAAGTTCAAACCCTCTATTTTTGCCTTCCGTATTATCTCCTTGATGCTATTTTTCCCATCACTGTAGTTAGAATGAACGTGCAATTCTCCAGCATACCACCGATTTTCTCCTTTGACGATAGTTTCTCTTTCCTCTATTTTAGCTCTTGCGACAATTTTTTCCTCTTTTTTAACTTCGATTCCTCGTCCAGATTCCTTACCAAAAAGTAAAATTTCCATTTCATAATGACACTTCTTTGTTACAACACTAGCTACAACTATTTCTATCATCCACATACCTGGCTTTATCTTCCAGGGTGTAAAACCCGGACTAGCTCCCCTTTTATTCACCCAGGTAACTTTTCCGACGGAGGCCAGATTTCCAACACAATTACCTTCCGTGTCATAAAGAAGCACATCCAAAAGATTACGAATCGGGTATACCTCATCAAAAAGCATCTCTATCTTCTGCCTGAATAACTTCTTAACTTTAACCTTATCATCTTCACTATATTCTCTTACGTCTTCCTGTAAAGCACTTTTGATTAGCTGTCTATTTTTTTCAGGATCCTCTAAAGCTCTGGGAGAATAGTCAAAAATAAACTGAATTTCCTGAATTCCCTCAGGAATCTTAAACTGGTAACGATAGAATTTCTTAACATCGCTCTCTGTAAACTCACCTTCTTTCTTGTACCAAGTTTTTCCATCTTTGTTCCGGGCTAACATTTTACATATCCTCATAACTTGTTCTTTTTCTCCTTATCTAATAAAGCAATTTCTCCAAAGCTTTAAACTCTCACTTTAGATTTATAATCGAGTTCTTTGATTTTCTTCTCTTTTCCAAGACCTCATCTAACAAAGTTGATAACCTCATCATCCTAAAATCCTTACCTTCTCTGTCTTGAAGCCCACATCACCATTACCTTCACGGTTCCTTCATCTAAGTAAAGGTAGATATTGGAAGCTTTGCCTGTAGCAGAACATTTTATTTTTTAAAGAAGGGAACTCCCTCTATAGTTTCTCCTTAAGAAAATTCACCGTTTCCCTCAAGACCTCCTCCTCCCAGTCCACTTGATTATAGGTATGGCCTGCTCCTTCAATTTTCCTCAATCGAGAAGAAGGTAGAACTTTTTTAAATCGATAGGCATGTTCAAGGGGAACGGTCTCATCCTCCGTCCCATGAATAATTAAGGCCTCTCCTCGATAGGTAGATAGGGTATCGAGGGGTTTTATCTGTGGAAGGGTGGCCAAAAAGTTCTTTCCTATCCTATTTCCACCGGAATCGATGTAGCTCTTTTTGACCAGCTCCTCACGTTGTTCTTCGGTTTGCTTTTGTTTTATAATTTCCTCAAGGTCAGCCACGGCTGACCAAAGGACCAGGCACCTGATATCATCCCTCTCAGTGGCCACTAAGCGAGCGATACATCCCCCCACGGGGAGAAGAAGTAAGAGGTGGAATAATCAGGTGCTTAAATGAAGTGAAGCTTCACTTCATAAAACCATGGATAAAACTCCTATAATGTTATTTTACGAGCAGTTGGGACCCTTGTCAAACTCGGCAAGTCCTCCCCTTTGAGACAAATTGTTTTTAATAATGTATAATGTCTATATAATTAACCTAATTAATACTAAATTTGAGAGAGTTATGAAAGATTATTTCCTCAACCCTAAAGATCCGATGCAAAGAAGATACGAAGCCCTAAGGACCTCTTATGTCCAAGAGTTGACTTCCAGTGAAGTGGCCAAAAGGTTTGGCTATTCCACCCATACCATTAATGCCCTGAGGCGTGATTTTAAAAACAAAACTCTTCCTGCCTTCTTTAGACCCTTGAAGAGAGGACCAAAAGAGCATCGTTCCCAAACTTTCCTCTTAAAGAAGCGGATTATCGAACTACGAAAGAAGAACTACTCGATCGAGGAGATCGAAGAGACCCTGATTAGAGAAGGTAATTCTGTAAGCTACAAAACCATCTATCTCATCCTGAAGGATGAAGGCTTTGCCCGGCTCTTTCGCCAAGCAAAGGCTACCAGATTGTGACCGCAGAAAAATACAACTGGATTATGTCCCAGAAGCCAAAGATAGATCCTGACAAATGGATAGAATATGATCCAGATACTAAACTGTACGATCTTGGTAGAATCAAAGTAATTTCAACTACAGAGGCTATATTCAGAGCCATTCTGGTAGATACAAAGCAACACCCTTTTAGAAAAGTGCATTTGATGCAACATCTCCGTTAAGGGATTGATCAATCTTTTCTCAAAAGCCCTGAAATTCTCCCTCTTTGTCCACTGGATCAAAGATATCTCCAATCTATATCTACACCCCTCCGTTACTATAGCGTGAGTCTCCATTTCCACCTTCCAGAAGCCTGGAATTATCTTACAGGAAGTAAATCCCGGGCTACTATAAGTGCTACTTACCCTGACGGACCTCTCGGAATTTTGATCCCATCTGCCCACAAGGCAACCTTTGGCATCGTACAATGACAAATTCAAGAGATTTCTAAGGGAATAAGCTTTCTTCAGAAAAGATTTAAGAGTCGAATCCTTTTGTTCTTGAGGGTAATCTTTCACATACTCTTCCACATCCTCTCAGAGTATCTATCTTTAGTTCCTCCTCAGGCGGAATTCCCCACCAATTCTCGCTATAAAGGATGCAATCGCTTCTGTAAAGATTGTGGGGTCATTAAGCTTTACTGAATTGCACTTCATAACCAGAGGATAAACCAAACATCCCAGCCTTGGCCAAAATTCTAAACTTATAAAGCGTATAACTTACGATTTACCTAATTTCGAACATCTTCGGGCCGGAACCCTTTAAATGCGGATGTCCCTCGCAATTCCCCAAAAACCATCAAAGAATCCTTATTTTGTCTTTGCTTTCATTCTTTTACTGCACCAAGAACAATCCCTTTTTTAAAATATTTTTGAAATAAAAGATATATAATAATCAATGGAATTATAGAAACAATTATACCTGCCATGCGTGTATTATTAGCAACATTGGACTGGGCGGTGCCGGTAAGTTCCTGGCTGACAATTAGGCTTCTAAGCGCAATTTGCAGGGTATATTTTTCTGGAGAATTGATAAAAAGTACTGCTGGAAGGAATTGATTCCATCTTAAAACAAACTCAAAAATGGTAATTGTAACCAGGCCAGGAACAGCAAGAGGTAAATAAACCCGGAAAAAAATAGTAAAATCAGATGCTCCATCCATACGAGCTGCTTCTGCCAGCGATCTAGGGACTTGTTGAAAGTAGTTCCTTATAAGAAGAATACTGAAGGTAGTAACAATATCTGTTATAATTAAAGACGATAAAGTATCGATTAACCCTAATTTCTTCATGGTCACATAAAAAGGAATCATAATAAATTGAAAGGGTATCATCATTGGAATTAGCACAAGAACAAACAGTAGAGTTTTGCCTGGAAGTTTCTCGCTAAGTAATACATACCCTGCCATACAGCAAAAAAGAACATGGAAAAAGGTTCCTACCACGGCTACGATAGCATTATTGGTTAAAGGTATAAAAAATGCTATTCGCTCAAAGAGGACCTTATAGCCCACTATACTGGGTTCTCTTGGAAAAAGTTTAATGACATTCTCATAAGATTCAATGTCTGTTGTAAAGGACACAGCCGCCACATTTATCAATGGCAAAATCATAATCAGAGCAACTAAAAAAAGGAATATATTAGTAATGATGATATATATTTTTCCTCCGGTTGTAATCGATACCATCTATAACCCCATCATACAGAATATTTAATAACTCGTTTAATAATAAGAGTTAAAATAAGTGTACTTATAAAAATAACTACTGAGATAGCTGCAGCATAACCCATTTTAAATTCCTCAAGACCTTTAATATAGACATAGTACATTAAAACATCGACCTTTTGAGCGATCACTTCATTCCTCATAACGTATACCTGGTCAAATAACTTGAAAGCACCCATTACATTTAGAAGAAGAACTATCTTAAGGGTATCAAGGAGTTGCGGTATAGTAATGTAGAGAGTTTTTTTAAAACCTCCCGCACCATCTATCATAGCAGCTTCGTACAATTCAGGATTAATACCTGCGATAGAGGCCAGATACAAAATACATACAAACCCTGCCTGTTTCCAGAGATTAACTCCTATTAATATAGAACGGGCATATGCCTCCTTCGCAAGAAAATAGATCGGGTTCATACCCAGTAGAGTCCTAAATACATTTATAAACCCAACATCGGGAGAGAGAAGAAAAATCCATATTCCGCCAACGACTACCCACGAAAATAGATAAGGCAAATACACAACTGTTTGCAAAAACCTTTTCCACAAAGAAAAGGAAATCTCATTTATAAAAAGTGCTAATGCCATAGGAACTAGGGCTGTTAGAATTATATTTCCTGAACTGAGAATAACAGTATTTTTAAATACCCTCCAGAACCCCGGTGTTGAAAATACCTCGAGATAATTCTTTAATCCAACAAATTCACTCTTTCCTACAAAGCGAAAATTTTGAAAGCTAATTATTGTCCCATTCACAATTGAGAAATATATAAAAATAGAGAAATATAGTAAGGATGGTAATATCATGAGGTACAGCATCTTTGTTTGTTTTAATTTCCGAACGAAGTTCATTTGTTTTCTCATATGCGCCTCTTTATAAATAACGTAATAGTTTAGATTTCCTGAAAGAATAAGAGCACCTTGAGTGCTATAGTGGGCTGTCCATCCCAATGACTATTGGAGCGGTGACAGTTAGTAGGGAGCCGTACCTCGAGTACTTCCCCTACAGGGTCACATGCACCGCCCAGAAAAAGGTACTGTCAAAAGTTTTATGATGAATATGAAAGATTGCCTAATGTAAAGTCTCCTCTAATTGTTTGCCTGTCTGGACTTAGGCTTTTATAGGAGCCCCGTCCAGACAAGCAAAAGAAGGGGGAAGTTATGAAAAAATCTCTAATGTTTTACTATGAAAGAACTTCCCACTTGGCATAGAGTAAAGAGGGAGGCAAGTCACTTTCACCAAAACACTTGATAATAAAGAGTTTAAAACAAAATTACTAAAGAACTTTTGACATTACTCAGAAAAAGACAAGGAGGATAAAAATGCATTATGTCGGAATTGATTGGGCAGATG
>CAZQMG010000024.1:0-19057 GCA_964594375.1 uncultured Clostridia bacterium
ATAAGGAAATTAGTGAGACTTGGAAACGTGTTTCAACCTTTAGCAAGTTTTGGCACTGTCAATGAGCCTTACCCTGTTGCCATTTATTGTCGTAGACTCTATGGCCGCCGACAACAATAGTAAAAGATTCATAATATTATTAACAATAAGGAGACAGTAAAAATGAGCGTAAAGAAAATCCTGATGTGGGTAGGGGTGCTCGGCTGGCTTCTCTCATCTACCGCTGCCTTCAGCCAAGCCGAAGAGAAAGTTCAGTCGATGGAGGTGTTTCAGCAAATAATCCAACTGGTAATGGAGAACAACCCCATCCTGAAATCCCAGAGGAATTTGGTTAATACCATTGAGCAGATGCCCGAGCCCGGCGCAGGTTTCATCAATCTTGAGGAACTACAATCCAAAAGTCGCCGGGTAGGTGAGGAAGGGTTGGGAACTCCCCTTCTGAGTCTCAGTGAGGTAATACAGGTCGAGACATTCGTACAAACAAAATTGGATCGGGAAAAAACTCTAGCTGAGGCCAAACAGACCTATGAGAATCTGAAACAGACCCTGATATCCAATCTCATGACTAAGATCACCGAAATGGAGAAGTTAAGGAATAAGACAGGTTACTTAGACGAGCTTAAGTCCTTTCTTGAGAAAAGGCAGGATTCTTTAGAAAAACAGGTGAAGGCGGGGATAAAGCAGCCAAGCACTCTATTTGATCTCACGGAACAACTTATGCAAACCAGCCTCGAGATGAAAAACGCTGCCCGGGAACGGGAGATTCTGAAACTGGAGACAGCCATAAGCCTGGGGGGAACGAAGTGGGAAGAGCTTCTGGATTTATTAAATAAGGTGTGAGGTAATGTCAAAAGTTTTATGATGAATATGAAAGATAAATATGAGAAGTGAGTAGGATAAAAAGATAGAATTTTCTTTGAAGAGAGGAGGACAATGATGAAGAAAAACGCTCTGATCGTCTTTCTGGTGTTGATGGGGATTACTTTTTCCTTCGCAGGTTCTGCAAAGGCCGAAAAACTCACCCCAAAGGGGGATATGCTTCAAGAGATTATCGATCTGGTGTTGGAAAACAACCCCACTCTTCAATCCCAGAAGAGCCTCCTGGACCAAATCCAGGCTTTACCTGATCCGGGAAAAGGTTTTGATTTCCAGCTTAACGTAAGGGGAGGGGTGACTGCCTATGCCGACGAGAATAATCAAGAAATTTGGGCCGGTCCCACCGGGGGTGTAGTTTTGGAAATGCCTCTGTTTAGCTCATCTAGACGACGCGAGAGCATAATGAGTCGACTAACCTACGCCAAGGAGCTGGAAAAAGCTCGACAGGATTATCTGGCCCTGAAAAACTCCATCGTCTCAGAGCTTCTCACCAAGCTAGAAAAACTTTTCCAACTGGAAAACGAAAAAAAGAAGCTGGAGGAACTCAAGTCTTTTCTTAGTTCTAACAGCGAATCCTTAGAACAACAGGCTAAAACCGGAGTGATAAAAGCGGCCGACTTATGGCAGCTATCCGAAAGAATTATGGATATAGAGACCAAAATTTACAATCGGTCCAGCGAGTTGGAAATTCTGAGGCGAGAAATAGCCATTAATTTAGCAGGTGAAAAATCAAGCCAACTCTGGCAAATGCTGGAACAGTTAAGCGTCAAAGATAGCGAGGAGAAACGCCTTGAATCCCAGTGAAGAACTGAGCCTTCAAAACTACTGGAGAATCATAGGGAAGAGAAAATGGGTGGTTATCCTCACTGCGGTTGTGCTAACCGCCTCCGCAGCAGGATTCAGTTTTCTTCAAACTCCTATTTACGAGGCCTCTACTACCCTCTACCTCAAAGAGACTAAACCTGACTCCGGGCAGATCGATGTCTTCGGGGGACTTTCCCTTCCCTTCGCCGAAACTGAGATCAACACTCAGATAGAAATCCTCAAGTCTCACAGCGTGATGGAGGAAGTGGTCGGCAGGCTGCCTCCTATCAGTACTCACAAAAAAGAATCAGGTAAAAAGAGCGACTTTTATGGATACTTAAGAAATCTGCTCGCCCTGGCCCTGGGTAAGTCCTCTAGGGAAGAGAAAGCCGAGTCTCTTTCTGAAATAGCTGACCATTTAAGGAAGAAAAACATATCGGTGGCCCCCATAACTAATACCAGGCTCATTACGATTACTGCATCTTCTGATGATCCCGAGATGGCTCAACTCATCGCCAATACCACTGCTAAGGTCTTCATTGAAAGAGATATCAGCTCCCGACGAAGGGAGAGCACCACTGCCCTCGATTTCCTCTCCCGGGAGACCAAGAAGACGGCAGAGAATCTCCAGCAAGCCGAGGAGAATCTGAAGAGATACAAAGAAAAAGAGGGCTTCGCTGAGCTCTCGGAGAAGGCGAGGTTAATGGTGGAACGTTTTTCGGAGCTGGAAACTCTGCATCAAAGCACCAGAATATCCCGGCAGGAGCTCAACAACCGCCTAATAGAAATAAGAAGCCAACTGAAGAAGGTGAGCAAGGTGTGGGTCTCCTCTACCAATATCGCTGATAATCCAGTGGTCCAGATGCTCAGAAGCCGCCTCACCGATCTAGAGATTAAACATGCCCAGTTGAGCAGGGAGTTCTCCTCGGATGATCTCCAGGTTACCTACATAAAGGCCCAGATCGAGGAGACCAAGAAAGAGTTAGAACGCAAGGTTAAGACAGTGGTGGCCGGAAAGACCGAGACTATAAGTCCCATTTACACTGAACTCTATACTAAGTTAGTTACCTACGAGACCGAGGTAAATGCCCTCAAGGCCAAGGAGGATGCTCTGGGGAATTTGGTAGCTGAATATGAGAGGAAGGTAAACAAACTTCCCCAGCAGGAGTTAAGCCTGGTCCGCCTGGAAAGAGATCAGCAGGTCAACGCCGAGCTCTACGGCATTTTAGTCAAGGCAAAGAATAAGACCGAGATTGAGTCCGCCAGCGAGATCGGCACCATTGAAGTGGTTGATCCTGCCCTTAAACCCACCGGCCAGGTTAAGCCCAAGACAAAAAGCAATACTTTAATCGGCTCAATACTTGGTTTAATGTTGGGAGTCTTTTTTTGTTTGCTCATAGAGCGTTCAGATAAAACCATCAAAACCGAGGATGAGGCCAAGAAATTGCTAAATCTTCCTATTCTGGGAGTAATCCCTAGACCCGGTGTTCCAGCTAGACATGGTGATACATACGCATACAGATCCAACAAGAAGAAGAAACGAAAAGAGATTGAAGCTAGCATTCTTGAAGAAAGAAGGACTCCCATAGAACTAATCACCCGGGATCTCCCCCAATCTCGCACCTCAGAAGCTTACAGGAGTCTGGCAACTAATCTGCAATTTGCCGATCTAGACCGAAAGCTAAAGACTCTGGCAGTAACCAGTTCTATTCCTCAAGAAGGCAAGACTTCCGTAGTCATAAACCTGGCCATAATTTTGGCCTCAGCTGGCGAGAAGGTTCTTCTTGTCGATGCGGATTTCAGGTTCCCTAAGGTCCATAAAGTTTTCAAATTGGACGCATCTCCCGGCCTTACCAATTTCCTTATGGCTGACAAAAGCCCCAACCCTATATATATATATGTTATAGAGGGAGTGAATAATTTAGATCTTCTCACCAGTGGTTCTCTGCCTCCCAATCCCTCTGAGCTTTTGAGGTCTTCCCGGATGAAAAAGTTGATATTAGAGCTTCAAAAGAAATATGACTATGTATTGTTTGACTCTTCTCCTCTTCTTGGAACAGCCGATGCCCCTATTTTGAGTTCAAATGTAGACGGCATCCTTCTGGTATTGGGAGCAGGTGAAGTAGGCAGACAAGCAGCCCAAAAGGCTAAGGAATCACTTGAAAAAGTAAAAGCTCACATTTTAGGGCTCGTCTTAACAAAGTAAAACCTGAACCTGGTGGCTACTACGGCAAATACTATTATCATTACTACTCCAATGAGAACGAACAGATTTAACCAGAAGAAGGTAATGGCCATCTTTGGCACTCGTCTTAGCCACGGTGATAAAGGAGAATGAACCGACTTATCATATGACTGATGAAATATTGCCAAATTATATTGCGAAAATTAGAGTGGGGGGATAAAGAAAATGAGGAAAAAGATTGTAGAGTCTGTGGTTGCTGGACTGTTGGTTTTGGTTCTTGGTATTGCTTCAGCACCAGCCCGGGCTGAGTTCAGTCTAAAGATTCTGAGAGGCCAGTACAGCCCTAATTTGCGAAAGATGAATGCGGAATTTGATCAGTACTGGAATAATGATTGGGGCACCGATTTTGAATTAAAAGCGGGAGCCATCTCCGGCTTGGCACTAGGATTCAATGTCGGTCCTCGGTTTGAGATCAGACTGGAGGGTTATGGTTTCCAGTCCAAAACAGGTGATACCCACCGATGGGGCTGGGAGAGCTGGTTGGGCGTCTCGGAGCGACTTCAGCATGAGGAATTTAAATTGACCGTTACTCCGGTGATCGTCTCGGGGATCTACAAATTTTCCCCCTTTTACGTGGGAGCAGGAGTAGGTTCATTTTATAGTAAGCTTCGATGGGTCTGGGAATACGATGAATATTTGAACGGATTTTGGATGGGTTCGGCTTCTGGGAGTAAGTATGACACGGATAGCCCCGTCGGTCTGGTGGTTTTGGCGGGATTCAGCTTGGGGAATAAGCCAGTGTCCTTGAATCTAGAGGCCCGGTACGTTATGCTTGCCAAGGGCGAACTCAAAGTCAACTGTCATAGTTGGGCTACCGAAGCTGACTTCAGTGGTTTGCAGCTTAGTCTCCTGGCGGGAGTTACATTTAGGTAATGGTTTCTTGGATATCTGCTAGGCCCATCTTTTCTGGGGGATGAAACCAAGAACGTCGTTTGAGCAGGGTTTGCACAAAATCGTAGAATGGTGTAGGAGATAAAGCGGGCAAGGTCACGTTATGAATAATAAGGAATACGAAGTGCCTATTCAAAGAGGCTTATTAAAACCGACCTTACAAATAACCGTTTTTTCCATCTTAGGCATTATAGTAAGGTTTGTTACCCAGATTATCGTAGCTGCCAAGTTCGGTGCCACGATAGAAAGGGATGCCTATTTTGCCGCTGTGGTTTTCCCAACCTACATCACCGCCGTTCTTGTCGGCTCGCTAACGCTAATTTTTGTCCCCATGTTCATTGAATATGAAACCAAGAAGAATAAGGAAGAAGCATGGAAGGTGGCCAGTATTTTAATAAATCTCATCTTTCTGGTTCTCTTGGGAATTTCATTACTGGGATTCATCTTTGCCAAGCAATTGATTTCGGTAACTACACCAGGGTTTAAGGCAGAAGAACTTTCATTAACTGCGGCTCTTTTAAGAATTATTTTTCCCTCGATTATATTCAGTGGCATGATCGGTCTGTTATCGAGTATGTATTATGCGCATCATCGCTTCTTACGACCTGCGATAGCATCTGCTATAAGTACACTTTTAATGTTATCATCTGTGGTTGTTCTCACTCATTTTTGGGGGATAAAGAGTCTGGCCTTTGGATATCTGGTTGGTGAAATTGCAGGTTTTTTCATTTTGGTTCCCATTCTTTTCAAGCAGGACAGGTATCGTTTTAGCTTTGATTTTCATAATGAGGGTGTAAGACAGATGATTAAGCTGATGTCGCCTTTGGTTTTTGCAGGTTTATTTTATAGAGCGACTACAGTTATTGAAAGAATGATTGCTTCCACTCTGCCAACGGGTAGTATCTCATATTTAGGGTATGCAAATAGAATAATCTCAATATTAACGATAATAGCAACGACTGGGATTCCTATGACCATTTTCCCCATAATCGCAAAGAGCTGGGCGGAAAACGATCTGGTGAGGGTTCGAGAACACTTTGCACGGGGTGTTCGAATTATGATGCTAGTTACTTTTCCCATTGCAATGGTTTTCGTTGTACTTAGAGTGCCGATAATTCAGGTGATTTTTGAAAGAGGGGCATTTGATCATAGAACAACTCTAGCAGTTGCGGATATCTTGATGATTCTTCTTATTGGCTTTATGTTTTATGGACTTGGAAATGTTGTAAGAAGGGGGTTCTATATCGCACAGAAAACTAAATTGGCAGCGACAATAAGCATAGTTGGCGTGACACTATATATTCTTCTGGCGCACTTTTTGGCGAAGACTCTTTCCTACCGTGGATTGGCAATAGCCGATTCTGCTTGGGTCATGTTTGATGTGACTGTAGGAATGATAGTTATGAGAAGAATTTTTGGGGGAGTAAACGGCAAGAAAATTCTAGAAGGCTTGACACGGATATTAATTGCATCTTTGTGTGGAGGGGTTGCTACTTATTGTAGCTTCAAGATGGTCTTTGTAGGTGACAGTCTAATGATAAGGTCAGTCGTTTCTGCAATTATGGGCATAGTAATATATACTTTTCTGGTAATTTACATTCTAAAATTGGAGGAAGCATTGTTATTAAAAAAGAAATTGCTGGATAAACTTAGATCCCTTCAAATTTGGAGAAACGGCTTGAGAGGCAGAAATTCTGTGTTGTCTGAAGACAAGCATCGATAACTTGGAGGAGATATTAACGGAAGGGAGGTTTGTGATGCATAGTCGATACAAATGCGTTGTATGCCAAACTGAATATGAGCCCTTTATGTCATTTGGTAGAATGCCGATTGCCAATGGTTTCTTGTTGACGGAGGAGTTTCCAACTGCATATTTCTTTGAGTTAAAAGTCGGTTTTTGTCACAATTGTGCCGTGGTTCAGTTGGCTGAATTGGTTGTGGCCGGCATCAAGATTCTTCTGAAGCCTGATGGTATAGTTATGTTTGAGGACCCGTATCTGGGTGATGTCATAGAAAAAAACATCTTACGAGCAAATCTATTATGAACATAATGTTAAAGGACCCTTTAGAAAGAAGTGGGACATATAAAACAAAAAATTGGAGAGGGGCAAGACTCAAATTTGGTCTCATCTCCTTCTTAGACAGATTTCCATTAATAGGGATTTTGACAAGACGCATGTGGAGGATCACTAAATGGTTATTATTGAAATTCAGATGGAAACTAGAGTCTATAAAAGCACGCGATTATCAATTAGACATTGATAAAACATATTGGCTGAATCCCCAAATAATAAGATACAGTTCATTAAAGGAATTCGATATATATAAGTGCAAAGGAAAGACGATCGGAGGAAACTGGGATCGTCTGGAAAAAAAATTCGAAGAATTAGATATATATGTTGCATTGAAAGAAGTATCTGTAAATGGGAAGAAATGGGATGAGACAGTTTTTTATAGACGAATTCTTGGCAGAATAAAGAAAGGCGAATTCTTGTGGAGATGCAAAAACAAATCAGAGTTAGATCAAAGATGCAGAAGTATCGAAATTCTGTACCATAACATTAGAAATGATGGATACAAATCTCAACGCGAATTATCCATAAAGGATGACTATAACCCAATGAGAATTGATGATGAAATAACGGTTTGTGTTGGACGTTATGGTGATTTTTTATTTAGTAATAGCGCACATCGATTATCCATAGCTAAGTTAGTCGGCATAAAAAAAGTGCCAGTCAAGATAGCTGTGAGACATCCTCAATGGGTGAATTTTAGGAAGGAGGTATTACTTTATACAAAGAAACATGGCGGAAAAATCTACCATCCGATTACCCACCCGGATCTTCGTGATGTGTCACCTTTCCATAAATCGAAAGACAGGTATAGGATAATTAAGGAAAATTTATCGGTAAAGAAAGGGAAGCTTCTTGATATTGGAGCTTGTTGGGGTTATTTCTGCCATAAATTTGAAGAAGAAAAATTTCATTGCTATGCTGTAGAAAACGATAGAGAGAATTTATATTTTTTGAAAACACTTAAAAGAGCGGAAAACAGGAATTTTAGAATAATACCCAAATCAATACTCGAATACGGGGATATCAAGAACTTATGTTTCGATGTTGTATTAGCTCTGAATATATTCCATCACTTTTTAAAGAAAAGAGATACCTATTATAAATTTATTAATTCTTTGCAGAACTTGAGATTAAAAGAAATGTTTTTTGAACCTCATTTACCTAATGAACCTCAGATGGAAAGTGCGTACAAAAATTATTCTAATGAAGAGTTTGTTAAATTCATAATACAAAATTCAAGTCTAAAGGATGCCCAATTTATTGGTGAAGCTGAAGATGGAAGAAAAATTTACAGATTATATTGAAAATAAGAAAAAAATATGCTTTGTTTTGCAAAGTCATTACAAGTATAGATTGGGCGGAGCTGAATTGCAGGCATATTTCATTGCAAGAGAATTGTATAAAACAGGCTGGGAGGTACACTATGTGTTTGACAAAAGTGGGATATTACAGCGAGAATTCGATGATGGAATTGTCTGTATGACAGGGCTCAACAAAATTATACCTCAATACATTAAGTTATTTGAAAGTTTAAGTAACCGCAAATGAAAATTATCTGGATCAACTGTGAACGATTTGATAGAAATCTGGATAAAGCCACCTGGATAGAGATGACGAAATGCTTACTGAAAAAAGGACATCTCGTTTATCTGATTATTCCTTATTCAGGTACCAGGGATAATTTTGGTCTGGGAAAGAATATCGTATATCTACCTACAATGCCTTGGAGAGGACTCTATAGTCTTGGATTTTGTCTTACAGTATTCCTCTATTTAGTTGCTGTTACATTATTGGATACTCCAGACATTATCCTCTTAGGCGAAAAGACCTTGTTTCCTCTTGTTCCTTTCATGGCCTTATCAAAGCTAAAATTGATTAAGACCAAATTCGTACTTGATATAAGAAGTATACCGGTCGACATTTACCACCCAATAGACCGCATAAAGGAACAAATTTATAAAGCAGTTGTTTCGCTTGCAAATTTCTTCTTAGACGGTGTAACGGTGATATCTCCTTTAATGAAAAAGCAAACCTGCAATGAGTATAATATTGATAAAAATAACGTCGGAATCTGGAGTTCAGGTGTTTCTCTTGAAACTTTTAATTTCGAGTGTATAGACCCTATAAATGAGCCTCCCTTTTGTAACAAAGAGCTTATTGTTATGTACCACGGTGTCCTGAGCCAGAGTAGAGGGCTGCAAGAAACAGTGAAAGCAATTAAACTCTTGAAGAGCAAGTACCCTGATATTGTGTTTTTCATGTTGGGAGATGGTAAGGCAAAGGATGAATTAGAGTCCTTAATAAAGGATCTGAATTTGGTGAACAACGTCTTTCTGCATAAGTCAGTGCCGTATGATGATGTACCAAAATATATTGCCTCTTGTGATATCGGCATTCTACCATTTCCCAATTTAAATTGGTGGAGAGTATCAAGTCCACTGAAATTGATGGAATATCTGGCGATGGGAAAATCCGTTATTGTCACCGACATTGAGGCGCACAGAGAGGTGCTCAATAACTCACCTTGTGGGATTTTTATAAAATCCCACCAGCTTGAAGAGATTGCCAGAGGAATCGAAAAAGCTTATCACTTAAGGAATAAATTAAGAAAAATGGGAAAAATGGGAAGAGAACGGGTAATTCATAAATATACCTGGGAGAAACAAGCGGAAAACTTAATAAACTTCTTGGAAACTTTATGATAAACAGAACGCAGTTGAGTAAAAATAATTTGAAGATTATCAGCACGGAGAAAACTAATAATTTTTTTTACCTCCCCTTATTTTTACTCTGGGTTGCACTAACAGGTTCTTTGATAGGAAGAGAAAATCCTGTAGGCTTGCTTTTAGTAATAGTTACGATTTTCACTCTCATGTTATTTTTAAGTGATACTTTATTGCTTGCTGGGCTTATCTTTTTTATTTTTATCGTCAAAGGAAGTTTCGAACCAATATTCGGTATCTTACCCAGACAAGCAATATGGGCCTCAGATGCGATTATAGTCCTTCTATTTTTGAAAAGTTTACATTTAGGAGTAAGTCAAAAAAAATTTGAAAAAACCCCTCTTTTTTTGCCCATTTCATTATTTTTTATATGGGGAGTGTTGTCAGGTTTTCTAAAAGGTATTCCATTGCTTACAATAGGCGTGGCTCTTAAAGATTTTTTTAGATATATATTGCTATTTTATGCCATTATAAACTTAGATATAGAAAAAAATAATTTAAAGTCGTTGATAACATTGTTTATTATCTTGATATTTTTCCAGATCCCAATAACTATTTTTCAATACAGACTATATGGACAGTCTGATTGGGTAAGTGGAACTCTTGGGAGGTACGGAACAGGCGAAATGCTAATACTTGTTACAGGTATAATAAGTATTCTTATAGGATTTTTCCTTCATTACAAATCTCGTTTTATATATTTGCTAGGAATTCCATGTTTATTAATTCCTCTTCTTCTTGGTAGTGCACGAGCCGCTTTTCTTTATATTCCCCTTACAATGATATTCGTGATAAGAAAAACTCTGCATGGAAAACCGCTCAGAAAAACGGTCGATATGCTTGTGATACTAGCGATTTTCATAGGTTTTACGCTGACGATTCCTTTTTTGAGAGAACCTTTTAATCTATTAGTAACAGATGCTATTCAAGGATTAAGAATGCAGGTTAATGCTGCTGTCATAGGTCCTCAAGTTCCTGGAAGGCTTAGAGCCCCTCGAATGGCTGTGGAGTGGATCAATAAAGAACCTCTAGGTCCTGTGATTGGTTATGGTTTCGGTTCCACCAAAGAGAGTTATTTTGGAGAATATACGGGAAGATTTTATAAGACATATTCTCCCAGAACAAACCAATTATCCTCCACATTGATTGAAATGGGATATCCAGGGCTCGCATTCTATTTCTGGCTAATTTTTGTGGCTTTTGCTATGAATATTCGCTTTTTTAGAAATACCAAGGATAATTACTGGAAAGCAATTTCTTTTGGTCTGGATGGGGTTATATTTATGTATTTCGTTGGAATTCTTTATCACAATATCTGGCGTACAGGTTATTCCTCATTTCCATTTTGGTTTTTCCTTGCCATCATATATTCACTGGGGAAGAAAAACGGAATCTTCACAAAAGGATTGCTTCCGTCTAGCCCGAATCAACTTAGTCCTGAGGCAAAGCAATGAAGATTTTGATTCTTACCAATATGTACCCCACTCCTGAGTATCCTTTTTATGGGATATTTGTGAAAGAGCAGGTTGAATCTCTCAGGAAAGAAGGCATTTCTGTGGATGTGTTTTTCATAAACGGGCGTGATAATAGATTGAACTATTTTCTTGCGGTTCCTCGTCTAATCAAAAAATTGAGGTTCGGTCATTATGATTTGGTTCATGCTCATCATACGTATTGCATATATATTTTCTGGACTGCAAGATTAATATTAGGCTTGAAGATACCTTTGATATTGACCTTCCATGAAGCAGAGGCTTTGAAATCGCCTGAACTTATACCAAGAGATATGGATGCGATTTCGAAACTTGTGTATTTAAAAGGGATCAAGAGGTGCGCTCTTCAAAGAGTAAATTTACTCATATCTGTAAATAAGGATTTAATAAGAATCCTTAATTTTAAAGGCAGGGCAGTAGTTCTGCCTCCAGGCGTTGATCTAGAATTGTTTCAGCCGATGAATAAATATAAATGTCGGGAAAAGCTAAATTTACCTAAAAATAAAAAGATAGTGTTCTTTCCTGCCGATGTTAAAAACCCTGAAAGGCGTACACAAAAAGGATTTGATATTCTACAAAGGACATTGGCAATTCTACCAAGAGACAATGTTTTGTTGACTACAGGTGGGAGCATTTCTCATCAAGATATGCCTCTTTATATGAATGCATCTGAGGTTGTAGTCCAGACCTCCAACTTTGAGGCTTCTCCAATGGTAATAAAGGAAGCAATGGCTTGTAATGTACCTATAGTCTCTACAGATGTTGGTGATACAAAAGAAATAATTGGAAATACTGAAAGTTGTTTTATTTGTAAAAGAGAGTCTGAAGATGTTGCCCTTAAAATAAAAATGGCTTTAAATTTGAGGAAAAGAACGGATGGAAGAGAGCGAATGGAAAAACTTGGTTTAGGATTAGAACAAATTGCACAAAGGATTATCAAAACTTATGATGAAATCATCATGGAAAGGTAAGAGATTGAAAAGAATTTGCATAATAAGACAGTGGTATTATCCGATAGATCCGCGGGTTCGGAAGGAAGCGCAAGTTTCGGTAGACGTGGGTTACAACGTAGATCTAATTTGTCTGAGAAAACCCGGCGAAAAAAAAAGAGAAAGCATGTCTGGTATCAATATCTATCGACTCCCTATGAAACATCGCCGAGGAAGTATTGTAAGATATTTATTTGAGTACTTATTTTTTTTCCTACTTTCCGGTCTTGTGTTACTACGACTTTATTTTCGCCATAAATACAAGATAATTCAAGTGAATACTATGCCGGACTTTCTCGTTTTTGCTACATTTATCCCCAAACTATTAGGGGCAAAAGTATTGCTTGATATGCATGAACCTGTGCCAGAACTTTGGGCAACAAAATTCGGTAATAGATTTCAATTTTTTATCGAGTTACTTAAATTGGTTGAACAGTTAAGCATTCGATATGCTGATAAGGTTTTGACAGTGACCGAACACTTGAAAGATGTTTATGTATCGCGTGGAGCTGATGCTTCTAAAATTACAGTAGTATTAAATGTTCCAGATAACAAGATATTTAATTTTTATTTATGCAAGGCTAACTGTAAGGGTACGAAGCATCGATTTATATTGATATCACATGGAACGATCGAAAAAAGATGGGGTTTAGATCTGGCAATTAAAGCAGTAGCTCTTCTGAGAAACAAAATTCCAAACATTCAGTTGAACATATTAGGTGAGGGAGAATATTTGTCCGAGTTAAGAAAACTTGTGTCTGAGCTTAACCTCGGTGAGTGTGTTCATTTTCTTGGTTATCTTCCTTTTGATGGGATGCTAAAGATGTTAGCTGAGTCAGATATAGGCCTTGTGCCGATGGAGAAGAATGCTTATTCGGATTTGATACATACGAATAAGATGTTTGAATATATCGCCATGGGCAAACCCGTGATAATCTCAAGAACAAAGGCTGTGGAAGCGTATCTCAATGATTCCTGTCTTATGTTTTTTAGACCTGGCGATGAAAGAGATTTAGCACATGCAATCCTAGAACTTTGTGATAATCCTGCTAAAAGAGAATCGCTTATTTACAATGCACAGAAGCGATATGAAAAGATTAGTTGGGATGTTATGAAAAAAATATATCTTGAAGTAATCGGAAGTCTATCTTCGTTAAGTTAGCGAGTGAAAAAAGTATGAGACATTCTAAATTATTGCCCATCTGGTTGCTGATTTTATTGCTTCTTTTTAGTTTGAGAACAGCATCATTTGCTGTTGACTTTTATGACACAGTTCTGCTTACTACTTCCTTACAGCACAATCCTGATATTAGTTTTCAAAAACTCTGTGAATATTACGGATTGCGGTGTAAAGTAATTGATCTTTCTACAATTACCCTGACAGATAGCTTATTAAGAGATGAGGGTGGAGAGTATTTAAAGGCTGTCCTTATCAATGATCATCCCTTGGAGAATCCTGCCTATCCTGACTCAAGTGAGATTGAAATTCTTAAAAATGGTGTGGAAATTGGGGGTATTAGTCTCTTTATCTTTATAGGAGAAATCGCAAATAGCCGCGAATCGTTACTCAAGAAACTTACGGATAATGTAATAACTGGAGCTATTTATCCAACAGATTCATCAACAGATTATATCGTCTCGGATTCCTTTCCAGAGATCACGCGAGAATTTACTGGATTAAAGTTATCATATCCAGCGCCTCAAACTGACTTCGCTATTACCGTGAATCCTAATAGTACCAGCAATATCGACACGATTGTGAGCGCCACCGATGATTCCTTAAAACTATATCCTGTATTTATAAGATATAGAAAGGGGAAAGGAAACATCTTTGTCCTGGGAACCAAACAAACTAAAAGCTTCGAGAATACACAAATGGTAGAACTTTACAATACTCAATATTTTTCAGAAATTGTCTCCGTAATGATATTTCTAAGATACTCCTGTGGAGATGAATGCTGGCATAGGGAGATTGATTACGCTAATCTCACTATCGATGATCCATTCTTAGTAGAACCCTATGGAAATTTAAAATTCAAAGGATTACTAACCTCAATGGAAACCCATAACTTCAATACTACAATTGCCTATATTCCCTGGAATTACGATCGATCGAATTCTAAGGTAGCAAAACTTTTCTTAGACCATCCTGATAGATACTCCATGGTAATCCATGGGAATAACCATGATCATTATGAGTTTTATAAATACAATAAAGTATCACTTAAGGAACAGGAGAATGATATAATCGAGGCATTAAATAGAATGAAAGAATTCAGAAAGTTAACCGGAATACCTTATGATAAAATTATGATTTTCCCCCATGGCATTGCTCCAGAAAAGACATTGGAGTTCTTAAAAAAATATAACTTTGTTGCTACTGTGAATAATCAAGATGCTCCTTTAGAAACAAAGCGACCTCAATCTACATTTTATGGAATGGAACCTGCAATTATGGATTATGCAAATTTTACTGCTTTAAAAAGGCATTCAACTCAGGGGTATAGGATATGGAGTTTTAGAAAGGCAAAAAGTGGTATAGAAGTTGCACCTTATGCATTTGATCTCTTTATTGATAAGCCTGTCCTAATTGTTGCACATCAGGATTTCTTCTTCTCAGGAATAGATGCCTTTAATTCTACTGCTGATGCAATCAATAATTTGGCAGGAGAAGTCAAGTGGACAAGTTTGGGCAACATCTTAAAACATCTTTACCTTGAAAAGACTAATGATGATGGAAGCATAGATATGCGAATGTATGGAAATAAGTTAGTTTTGTCCAATAAATCGGGAAGTAAAAAGCTTTATCATATCCGCAAGAAGGAAACCCTAAATGTGCCCATTAGCAAAGTAACCATCAATGGAGCAGAAACCAACTATATTATCGAGAATGATACTCTAAAAGTTCATGAAGTTATTCCGCTTAGAGACTCAATGGAACTGGAAATTATCTATAACGAAGAGATCCCCAATATTGCAAATTTTCCTGCTGGATTTTTAAGGAATATCCAGAAATCAGGCGTTAGAGTGTGGGGGTTAAGACGATTTTCTGACTTCAGGGATAGGCATCTTTCTACTAACAGACCGGGAAGAGCCATTATTTCGCTTTGGTATATCCATCGACGTATGACTTTGGGAATAGCAGGAATATGTGGGATTGTTCTAATTTCGCTCATTGTCCTTGCGATTATAAGACACCCACGCAACTTAAAAGAATAAGTGGTGGAGAAGAAGAGATGCCTCGAAGATTAAATTTGATAGAAATAGAGAACCTTATATTAAAGGACCAGCTGCCAAGGATGCCGTTATTACATGGATTAAGCTGGTAAACGATGAAGTTATATTTGACGTCGAAGATTGGAAGGTTCAAAGACAGGTGAAAAGTGAGATATAAAAGTAAGGTACGGGTAGGAGCCGGCATGAAAAAAGCAATGGGAGTGCCATTTTTTGATTCAAAGCAGCATTATCGGTTAATTAAGGATGAAGTTGATGCTCATGTTCAGCGGGTAATGGATAGCTGCCGATTTGTCTTAGGAGAAAATGTTGACTCTTTTGAGAGAGAGTTTGCCAGATTTTGTGGGACAGATTACGCTATAGGAGTGGCTAATGGAACTGATGCCTTACATCTAGCTTTGCTGGCTTGTGGAATCGGAAAGGGAGATGAGGTGATTACCATGCCCAATACTTTCATCGCTACTACCGAGGCGATTTCTCAGACCGGGGCAAAGATTGTCTTTGTAGATATTGATTCATGGACTTATAATATTAACGTTGCTCAGATTGAAGGAGCAATAAACGAGAAAACGAAGACAATACTTCCAGTCCACTTATTTGGACAGTCTGCAGATATGGATTCAATAACGAAGATAGCAAGAAAGTATAACTTAAAGGTCATTGAGGATGCCTGCCAGGCACATGGGGCAGAATATAAAGGTAAAAAGGCAGGGTCTATTGGAGATGCTGGTTGCTTTAGCTTTTATCCCAGCAAGAATTTAGCAGCCTTTGGGGATGGGGGGATGGTGGTCACCGATGGCAATAAAATTGCTCAGAAGATAAAGATGCTCAGGGACCATGGGCAAATGAAAAAGTATGAACATTTAGTAGAAGGTTATAATAGTAGGTTAGATGAGATACAGGCGGCTATCCTAAGGGTGAAGCTAAAAAGATTAGACGAACAGAATAAATTGCGGCGAAAAAATGCCTCAATTTACAATGAATTATTAAAAGATGTAGATGAGGTAATTACTCCTTTTGAGGCTGAATACGGCAAGCATGTGTATCATTTGTATGTAATCAGGACAGAAAAGAGGGATGAGTTGCAGGAATATCTTAAATCCAATGGAATATTTACCGGACTTCATTACCCTATACCTCTTCATTTACAAAAAGCGTATGAATATCTGGGATATAAAGAAGGCGATTTTCCGGTAGCAGAAGAGTGCGCCAAGCAGATTCTTTCTTTGCCAATGTTTCCGGAATTGACTCCGAAGGAGATTGAAAAGGTCGCTTCTGAGATAAAGACATTCTTTGCCAGATGTTAAGATTAGAGTTTAATTGGTTTGTTATATGGGAAAGTGGCCAAGGAGAGGGAAAATGATCAAGGTTGCCGTCATTGGTTGTGGTTACTGGGGACCAAATTTAATTAGGAATTTTATCCAGATTCCGGAAAGCAAGGTGGAGTATTGCTGTGATCTGGATAAGGAAAAACTGAAGCGTATTAAGAGCCTTTATCCCGAGCCTAAGGTTACTCGAAATTACCAGGAGGTTCTTAATGATCCGGGGGTGGAGGCAATAGCCATTGCTACCCCTGTACCTACCCATTTTGGGCTGGCAAAAGAGGGGCTGGAGGTAGGAAAACACGTTTTTGTGGAAAAGCCTTTAACCCACACTAGCCAGGAGGCCAGGGAACTGATCAGGCTTGCCAGGAAAAGAGGTAAAGTGCTGATGGTGGGGCATACATTTTTATATACGGCAGCGGTGAATAAGCTCAAGGAGTTGATCGATTCCGGTGAATTAGGAGACGTTCTTTATATCTCCTCTCAGCGACGAAATCTAGGGCTCTTTCAGGACGATATAAATGTGGTCTGGGATCTTGGAACTCATGATATTTCCGTAATTCTGTATCTTCTAAATGGTAGATTAGGAGAAAAGAAGTGTCGAATCGTGGCCACTGGCCAGAGCCACTTTCTCTCGGAGAACGAAGATGTGGCTTTCATCACTTTGAATTTTGCTGATAAGGTAGTAGCTAATCTGCATCTTAGCTGGCTTGATCCCTGTAAGATCAGGAACATGACCGTGGTAGGGAGCAGGAAAATGGTCGTCTATGATGATATAGAAACCTTAGAGAAGGTTAAAATCTACGATAAGGGAGTTTTAGTTCCCAATTCTCATAATAGCTTTGGTGAGTTTCAACTTTCCTACAGATATGGGGATATTAGCATTCCTCGCTTAAAACAGGAAGAGCCTCTGAAGGTTGAATTAAGCCATTTTCTGGATTGCATCAGAGAAGGCAAAAAACCTCTTACTGATGGTGAAAATGGCTATCAGGTGGTGAGGATGATAGAGAAGATAAATGAATCCCTAAAGAACGGGGGAAGGGGAGGAAAGATAAGCTTATGAACCAGGAGTTGGAGATACTGAGTGAGAAGGTTACTTTGGGAGAAGGCTGCCAGATCGATGAGGGAGTATTGATTGGATATCCAAGCGGGAGGATAATTCAATCTGAGAGGCTAATCATAGGTGAGAATGCCAGAATCAGAAGCGGATCAGTCATTTACTGTGGTTCAGAGATAGGAAATAATCTACAAACAGGGCATAATGTGGTAATCAGGGAGGAAAATCTTATAGGCGATAATTTCAGGATCTGGAATAATTCGGTAGTGGACTATGGATGTGTGATGGGCAACAATATTAAAATTCACTGTGGTGTCTATATTGCTCAGTATACGGTGATTGAGGATGATGTCTTTATGGCACCCGGTGTGGTCGTGGCCAATGACATCCATCCCGGCTGCAGTTATTCCGCCCAATGTATGAAGGGACCGATTATTAAAAAAGGTGCACAGATTGGAGTTAATGTTACCCTGCTTCCTTTTATCACCATCGGAGAGCATTCCGTCATCGGAGGAGGCAGCGTGGTAACTAAAGATGTCCCTCCAAGATCGGTCGTTTACGGAAACCCGGCCAGGGTGGTCAAAAATATTGATGATCTTAGGTGCATCACGGGACTAACAGATAAGCCTTATGGAGGGTATCCAGTCCGCGGGGGTCTAAGTTCAAGGACATAGGTGTCTCAACTTCTTTTGCTTTCAGAAGGCAATCAAATGAAGTATTCTCATGAAGATGGATTTGAGCAATGAAATATAAGAGTATCGTTGAGGTAATTGACTTGGGAGAAACAAAATCTGCCGAGACCAAGACCGGCGCAAGGGGATCGAGCCAGCTTTTTGTAGAGGCGAAAGCCTTTCTTCTCAAGCGAGCCCTGGATCTTATATTGACTTCTCTAATACTCATCGCCTTTTCCCCCTGGCTGTTTTTAATCATGTTGGCTATAAAGATTGGTAGCCCGGGGCCAGTGTTTTACAAACAGATGAGATTGGGAGAAAGGGGGAAACCTTTTAGATTTTATAAGTTCAGGTCGATGTATGTTAATGCAGACGATGCCGGGCATCGATCATATGTTAAAAATTTGATTAAGGCGGGCAATCCATATGACGTTAATGAGAATGGTAAGCCCCTGTTTAAAATTTGCGATGACGGGAGGGTCACCAGGGTGGGCAAGCTGATTAGAAAATATAATCTAGATGAGTTCCCTCAATTGTTTAATGTCCTGAGAGGCGAGATGAGTCTGATAGGGCCAAGACCACCCCTGCCATGCGAATACAAGGATTACAGAGATTGGCACAGAAAAAGGCTGGATGGAATTCCTGGAATTACTGGCCTCTGGCAGGTGAGTGGCAAA
>CAZQMG010000025.1:0-18685 GCA_964594375.1 uncultured Clostridia bacterium
AAAATGCATTAGAGGAGATTTTGCTCAGCCAAAATGAACTCTTTTATAGTTGGCATGATTTCTGTTCACCTCATCAAAGGGCAGTTTTAAGTGCTTTGGTTAAAACTGATGAAATTTTTTCTCAGGATAATCGCCTATCATATAATCTGGGTTCCAGTGCTTCAGTGCAAACGTCTTTGAGGGCATTAATCAAAAATGGTTTAGTGAGCAAAGATGATGGTAAATACCATATAGTAGATCCATTTTTCCAGATTTGGCTGGAGAGAAATATGGCGATTTGAGATTGAATATATCACGAAAAATGGTAAGGCGAGAAAGATTAGGTGTGGCAGGGGTGTGAAGTAGATGAATCAAGCAAAGTCTCTAAGTAGAAGATTTTTACAGGGCGGAATGTGGTTCTTGATATTCGCTTGGGTGCTATTTGTCTATGGTAGCTATATTTATTTCCAAAGAGGAGGTATTCTTTGGGGGAGTTTAGCTGAGACACTTTTCCGGATTTTTCTTCTTTTGGTCTTTCTTTTAGTTAGCGCTGGCCTGGGAAGAAAAATTTTTAGATGGTTAAAATTTAAAAGTGGCTCTTTTTTGGAATCTTCTTTGTTTGGTCTGGCAATAGGTCTGGCTGTTATTACTTATGCTGTGATTGGATTTGGCCTGGTAGGACTGTTGAATAGGTGGGCCATTAATTTATTTTTTGTAGGAATGTTTGCCTTCACTTATGATGAGATAAGAAATATTATTTACCAGATAAAGACTAAGTTCAAAACTTTATTCACTCCAAGAATACCTTCCATAGAGATAGTTTTACTTTTGATTTTAGCCGTTCAGGTATTCTTTAACCTGGTAGGAGCATCGGTTCTGCCTTCTGGTTGGGACAGTCTGGGTGAGCATCTGGCGAAAGCTAAAGAGTGGAATCGTCTTCATTGTCTGGCCAGTATTCCCTATATTAATAATGCCCAATGGGCTCAGCCATTTAATGTGGGTATTCTCTATGGGATGGCCCTTTTTCTCAAAGATGCAATTTTGGCTCAGCTCATTCACTTTGTTTTTGGCCTTTTAACAGCAGTGGGAGTCTATGCTCTAGGAAAGAGGTATTTTTCTCACCGGGTGGGGTTAATTTCAGCAACCATTTTTTATACGGTGCCATTAGTGGCTTTTATGTCCACTACTGCTTATGTGGACCTGGGACTTACCTTTTATACCTTTTTTGCTTTTTATGCTCTTATTAGATGGGTTGATTTAGGTAAGAAAGGCTGGCTTTTGATATCGGCGATAATTAGTGGTCTGGCTCTGGGTTCAAAATATGTAGGGCTGCCCTGTATGGTTATTTTGTCCTCAGGAATTTTACTGGGTGGTTTCTTTGTGAGGAAAGAGAAGCCTTTAAAAGTAACCAGAGATTTTTTTATTTTTCTTGGTTTGGCAGGGCTAGTGGGTAGCTTCTGGTATGTGAGAGCTTATTTTATTGGAGCGCATGGAGTCTTTCCAGGTATGTGGCAGTATCTTTTATTTATGTTCTGGCGAGCAGTCAAAGGAATATGGACCTTAGAGTTTTTTGACCTGGGAATTTCTCAGCCAGCTTTTGCTCTTGACCTTTCTCTTCCTAAAAAAATTATTTCTCTTTCCTGGAATGTGAGTATGTATGAACTCCGCGGGTACGGGGCTATAGGTGTAGTTTTTCTGGTTTTCCTCCCCCTCTTTCTTTTTCCTCGTTTTCGCAAAAGGAGACTAATAAAGTTTATGCTCTTCTATTCGGCCATATATTTTATGTTCTGGGTAGTGCTGGCAGTAGTGATTGGACCTTATAAACGTCACATGATGCCTATCTTGCCCGTATCAGGGATAATGATTGGCTATGTAATAGAAAAGGCACTCAATTTCAAGGGATTCTTCAGGCGCTGTTTTTATGTAATTATCATCTTAACATTCTTGTTTCAGGTAATCTATTTAGCTCCGGAGGGTCTGGATAAGGTCTATCAAAGGATATTAGTTTTTTCTGGGTTAAAATCACAAGAGGAGTATATCCTGAGAAACGAGGAGACTTACGCTGTTTTTAAGTATATTAATGAGAATTCACCTGCTGAGGCAAAAGTGTGGATGCTGAATGAGGTGCGGGCTTTTTATTGCGATCGTCCCTATGTGACGTTTCTCAAACTTGGGGGTGTTGACAGTGCCGAGGAAATTCTAGTGAAGTTAAGAAAAGAGGGAATTACTCATCTCGTCTTTAATCAATATCTACAGGAGCTTCATTACAGAGGTAGGAGAGAATATCCTGGAATGGTCGAGACGTTAAGGCTGGACTATCTTGATGCTGTTTATGAAAAGTATCCCTTTGTAATATGGAAGGTATCTTATCCGTAATTATCTTGATTAAAAAGAAAATTATTTATAAAATAGGCTGTGAGTGACAAAATGTTTAGACTAAAGGATTTAGGTAAAGGAGTAGTGGGATTATTCTCCAAATTAATTCCTTCTATATATATACAGGACTTAGCAGCAAAGAGGAGTATCTATATATGGCTTCTGATTGGGGTCTTAATCAGATTCACCTTTATGCCTATTGCTCTTCATTTTGACCTGTTGAGTATTTACCAACGCTCGGCCCTGATTGCCTATGAGGGAGATTTGACAGTAGGTTTGGGTCAGATATTTGCCCACTACATCCACGCCTTTTTTCTCTTCATTTTTAAGCCTTTAATGCCTTACCTTGAAAGCGCCCTTCCGGGAAGATTAGGGTCAGCAAGTTGGGAGGGGTGGAGACTATTCACTATGTATCCCACTGTGTTTAGGACCCTTTTTCTTTTTAAGATTCCTTACCTAATTTTTGACTTAGGTTGTTCGTTCCTCTTTTTATTTATTCTTCGAGAGCGTAAGAAGGGTCTCGCTGCTTTCAAATTCTGGATGATAAATCCCGTGGTAATATTTTCTGCCTTTATTTTTTCTCGATATGAGCCAATAGTCATATTCTTTATTTTATTGAGTTTGTACTATGCTAAAAATAACTTATCAGCCAAAGCTCTCTTTTCTTTAGGTATAGCTGTCATTGTCAGGTCATATCCTTTGATGTTGCTTCCTTTCTTTGTTATCATCATTGGTAAGACTTTTTGGCAACGCTTGAAACTGGCATTCTGGGGACTTTTGCCTCTAGGGATAATGACAGTCATTTCCAGACTATTTCAAGGGGCTAGCGAGATAGGGGTGTGGGCAAATATGCCTCATAGCAATTACTTAATGGGTCTGCGATGGTCAATGAGAATTTCTTATGATGTAATATTTGTCTTTTTTATGGGATACACTATTTTATTTTTATACACTTACTTTAGAACAAATCATTCCTTTGCTCATCTGTGGAAGATTAATCTTATTCTATTATTGTTCTTTTTCGCTACTTGTTTTTTTCATCCTCACTATTTCATGTGGCTCATTCCCTTTTTAGCATTCCAGATAGTAGAGGATGAAAGATTTATAGGTCTTTTTGCAATTCAAGTCTTATGCTGGATAGTCTATACTTTTCAGTGGAAAGAAGCTCTGGCGGGCTACCTTTTTGCTCCCCTGGATTATTCCTATTTTACAAGTTTGCGCAGTCCGTTTGAGCTCATAGGCCAGTATTACTCAGCGGCTAATTTCATCGGGATTTTTCGCAGTATATTGTCAGGGGTTTCTTTTTGGATGGTCTATTTGTTATTTAAGGAATTCTTTTTAGCAAGAAGAAAGGAGAGGGGATGAAAAAAAAGGGAAGAATTATTTTGCTAGTTGTATTAATAGGAGTTTCGATAGGTTTGGCTTACGGTATTATAAGAATGACGCCGTCTCAGAGAATTGGAGATAATCTCCTCAAGAATTGGAATTTTGAGGCAGTACGTAGATCGGGTAAGATAAAAACATGGAAAGAAGATCCTGAAGGAGGATGGTTGGTTGATAGCGAGAATCCCTACCAGGGAGATAATTCGATGCAGGCAATGGTAGGCTGGAGCTGGCTAAGCCAGGAGATTCGGGTTAAACCTGATAAGTATTATCTTTTGAAGGCATACTTGAAGTCGAATATACCTGTCTCCGGCGAGGATGGAGGAGGCAATGCCTTTCTTGGATTTGAGTGTCTGGATGCGAAAAATCAGGTTATTAGAAGTGATTATGGAATTATCAGTGCTTCTTCTCTTTGGCAAGAGAAAGTGAAACAGATCTATGCACCCGAACGGACAGAGAAAATCAGGATAAAGATAGCCAAGAGACAGGGGGAAGGAAGTGTCTGGTTTGATGAGCTTGAGCTTGAGCAAATCCCGGCAGTTTTGGTGCTTAACTCGAGCTTTGAAATATTAGATGAGCAAGGAAGGCCAAAATATTGGCTAGAAGACTCCAGGGGAGGCTGGTCGGTCAGCACAGAAGGGGCTTATCAGGGAGATAATTGTATGCAGGCAACAGTGGGATGGAGTTGGCTAAGTCAGGAAATTCGGGTTAAACCTGATAAGTATTATCTTTTGAAGGCATGCTTGAAGTCGGATATACCTGTCTCCGGCGAGGGTGGAGGAGGCAATGCCTTTCTTGGATTTGACTATCTGGATGCAAAAGGCCAGGTGATTGAAGGAGATTATGGTATTATTAATACTATCTCTTTCTGGCAGCAGGAGATACAACAGATTTATGTTCCTCCGGAAACGAACAAAATCAGAGTAAAGCTCGCCAAGAGACAGGGAGAGGGAAGCGTCTGGTTTGATGAGCTTGAGCTTGAGCAAATCCCGGCAGTTTTGGTGCTTAACTCGAGCTTTGAAATATTAGATGAGCAAGGAAGGCCAAAATATTGGCTAGAAGACTCCAGGGGAGGCTGGTCGGTTAGCACAGAAGGGGCTTATCAGGGAGATAATTGTATGCAGGCAATGGTAGGCTGGAGTTGGCTAAGCCAGGAAATTCGAGTTAAACCTGATGAGAACTATACTCTTAAGGCATATTCAAGGTCAGATATAATCATTCCCAGAGGAAAGGAAGAGTGGAATGCTTTTCTTGCTCTGGAGTGCCTGAATAAGGAGGGCGAAGTAGTCAGAACGAATATGATCCAGTTAAATATTCCTTACTCGTGGAAGTCCCAGGTGATTTCAGTGTACGCCCCCAAAGACACAGAGAAAATCAGGATGAAGTTGGCCAAAAGACGGGGAGGTGGGAGTGTCTGGTTTGATGAGCTTAAAATAGTGAAGTTAACCTGGTGGTATATGAAAAGTACTTTTTTGCAGAGGATAGCGGAGGATAAGCCATTTTTCATTTTCTACTTTTCGGTGTATTTCATATTATTGGTTCTCCTTCTAAGGTTGATATTGAAGAGACAACCTTCCCCAAAAAGACAACGGGCAGTTTTAGGAAAGAAATCCAAAGAGAGTCAAAATTAGAGCTTAGAAAATAGGAGAAATTGATTAATGGGCAGCGTGCGCAGAACTGTCAAGAATTTCTTATCTTTATCGATTGCCCAAATAATATCGCAAGCTGGTCTATTTCTGGTTATCATATATCTGGCAAGAACCTTGGGTGCGGCTGCTCTTGGCAAAATTAGCTTTGCTCAAGCGGTTGTTCTCTATTTTACATTAATAGCTAATCTGGGGCTAAACATTTTGGGGGTAAGGGAAGTTGCTAGAAATAGAAATAGTATAGATAAATATGTGAGCAATATATTAGGTCTGAGGCTGGTGTTGGCAGCACTCTCTTTTTCTTTATTGCTTATTTTTGTATGGGTGATTAATAAAAGCACCGAGATAAAATATTTAATTATTTTTTTTGGTTGTTCCCTCTTTTTTTCTGCTTTATTATTAGAATGGCTTTTTCAGGGAGTAGAAAAAATGGGGTTCATCTCTCTATCGAGAATCTTAAACAGGTTTTTCTATGTTGCTCTAATTTTCCTCCTCGTAAAGAGCTCCCAGCAGATACTAGCTATACCCTGGCTGTATACAGGAGGCACTCTTATTGCGAGTGGATTTCTTCTTTATATCTATGTGAGGCGATTTGGAAAGCTAAGACTGAATTTTGACTTTCTCTTCTGGAAAGATATGCTGAGACGGGCACTGCCTATGGGTGCAGCCTTCATAATGATTCAAATTTATTACAACTTTGATACGGTGATGCTGGGATTTATGAAAAGTGATGAAGTTGTAGGATGGTACAACGCTGCCTATAAGATAGTATTATTTGTCTGGGCCTTTATTCCCATTTTTATCAATGTAATATTTCCTTTGATGTCCAAATATTACCAGCAATCTAAAGAGAAACTAGAGCATCTCATATCCTCGGCTACAAGGCTGATGAGCATCATTGCCTTTCCGTTGGGAATCGGCGGGACACTTTTGGCCAGGCCAATTATGAGTTTTCTCTATGGAGAGGAATTTAATAATGGAGTGATTGCTCTTCAAATACTTATCTGGACGGTGGTAGTGATTGCCATACGGTGTACCTATGAACAATCTTTTCTTGCTTGCGATAGGGAGAAAAGATATTTTTGGGGAGTGGTGGTGGGAGCAAGCAGCAATATTATTTTGAATTTGATTTTGATTCCTTATTTTGGTTTAAAAGGAGCAGCTATAGCTACGGTTATCAGTGAGCTTGTTTTTTCTCTCTATATATTCTACTATTTTAATCTGGTAAGCAGAATAAAAATAGTGGGCTTTCTTCTGAGACCTTTTCTTGCCGCTTCTTTTATGGGGTTTGTGCTCTATTATCTCAAGGATGCGAATTTGTTGCTATCCATATTGATAGGAGTTATTACTTATTTTGCAGCTATTTTCCTTCTAAAAGGGGTAACCTGGGCGGAAGTGAAAGAATTGAGGGCGCAAATAATACAGAAGGGATGAATCTTGAATAATAAGATAATAAGAGATGCCTGAGCTGTCGATAATAATCGTAAACTGGAACACCAAGGAGTTATTGCGCCGATGCCTTAATTCTATTTACTATAATACCAATAAGCTCAGCTTCGAGGTTCTTGTGGTGGACAATGCCTCCCGAGATGGCAGTGCAGAGATGGTCAAAAAGGAATTTCCCCAGGCCAGATTGATGGAGAATAAAGAGAATCTCGGCTTTGCCAGAGGAAACAATCAGGGTTTTTTACGGTCAAAGGGAGAGTATGTTTTAATATTGAATCCCGATACAGAGGTAGTTAACGATGCTCTTTTAAAGATGGTGAAATATCTGAAATCGAATAAAGAGCTAGGAGCCGTGAGCGGAAGACTTGTTTATCCTGATGGAGCCTTCCAGAGGTATTATTCTCGTTTTCCTACCTTTTTATCAATACTCACCACCTGGTTTTTGCCTAAAACTCTAGCTTATAAGTTAAAACCAACTCGAGCCTATCTTATGTTGGATGATGACTTCAGTAAGGAGATAGAAGTTCCTCAGCCGGCAGGTTCATGCCTGATGGTGAAGAGAGATTTATTTTTAAAAGAGTGTTTTATGGACGAACAATTTCCTATTTTTTTTAACGATGTTGATTTGTGCCGCAGGATTTATAATAAAGGAAAAAAAATTGTCGTCTTGCCTTACGCCAAAATCATTCATCATCGCGCAAAGGGAGGTTCAGAAGAGGGCAAAAGGTCTCTCTTCCTTTCGGTAGAGTATTTTTTAGGTATGATTGATTACTTCTCTAAACACGAGGGGGCTACGAAGGCAGATTTATTAAGGATTTTTATTTCTTTAGGTTTCTTGATGAGAACCGTGGCTTTTTTTATTAGTTATATAAGTGGGTTAAAAAATAGGGAAGACCTTAGGTGGGAGGCTATCCGTTTTCATATGTTTTTATGGCGAAAGTATGTTTTTGAGCGGAAAATGCTAAAAAATACAGGAAAATAAAGATCTATGAGTCAGGTATCGGTAGAAAATTCTCGGCAATTTTCACATAGAAGAGGTCTTTTTTTAGTATTGAGTGCAATAGTTTTTTGCCTGGCACTCAGTATTTCTTATTCTGTGGGAGTTTTGCCATGGGAGGGAATTTGTCTTTTTCTTGTTTTACCTCTTCTTCTTTTACTTTTTTTAATTCGTCAGGAGGCACTGTTAATTGCTATTGTTGTTGCCTATTTCGGGGCAGGTTATTTCTTTTCTGATTTGTTAACTCAAAATCTAATAAGAGTTGCGCTGCTATTTTTAGTTGGATTAATGTTGATATTACGCTCCGGAGCTAAACAGGCCATAACCAGAATTGCCACGTCTTTGGATAGAATAGTATTTCTCTGGTTGGGCATAATTTTAATATCGTTTTTTTATGGGTTTTATGTTAAAGGAAATGAAACAAATTATTTAATCGGTGATTTGTATAAATTTGTAGAGATAATTTCAGTTTTTTGGTTGACTACTTTCCTCGTTAAGACTCAAAAGCAGATTAGATTTCTCGTCTGGGGGTTTTTATTCGCTGTTCTCATATTTGGAGCTGTAGATTCAATGCTCTTTTTTGCTAGAGCTTCTCTTATTGGCGGTGCTTTGGCAGCAAGAATAAGAGCAGGAGCTCAATTCTCTTCAATTTTTGCTCTTTTGCTAATAATAGCTTTGATGTTACATGAAAAAAGAATGGAGAGAAAAATTATTTTGGCATTTCTGGGATTTGTGTTTTTCTTTAGCTTTTTTATCTCTTTTCTAAGAACAGGCTATATTGCTCTTCCCATCGCTCTTATTGTTATTCTTGTTTTATACTTTCGCAAGCATAAGGATCGAGTACTCAAAGGCACGATGAGTTTTATCTTTTTGTTTGTTTTCATATTAGCATTTCTGGCTTTCTTCGGTATAATAATTACGAACATTAATCCCGATATAGATATAATTGAGGCTACGTTTACTCGTTTGGCTTCTCTTGGTGGTTCTGCTACTGATAATCCACTGGGAGTTAGAGTATTAGAAGTAAGGTCAATAATTAATAATGTATTAGTTAAGAATCCTCTTCTGGGAAACGGATTAGGGGGTCAGTATTATAGTGCTATTGAAACTCCGGAAGGTTTGGAGTGGAGACTTACCCATTACATTCATATTAACTACTTCGATTTTCTAGCCAGGAGCGGAATTCTGGGGCTACTGGTTTTTTTGCTCATCGCCTTCAAATATTTAAAAGATGTCACAATATTCTATCTAAAAGCCAAAGACAATTTTTTCCAGGGGGTTTTATTAGGCTTTATAGGTATTTTCATAGCTGCAGCTATAATTGCACTCTCTTGTAGTATATTCTACTCTCCCCTTTTGTTTTTAATAATGGCAATGAGTTATTGTATTGCATATTGTGAAAAAATTACTTCAAGAACTCTGTAAGATGAACAACTTAGACCTTACTATATCTATTCTTAGTTATAACACTAAAAATCTGCTCAGGGACTGTCTTAATTCAATTTATCAGAATGCCGGGGAATATAAATCTGAAGTTATTGTGATTGATAATAACTCCAAAGACGGCAGTGCAGAGATGGTGGAAAAGGAGTTTTCGAGCGTTAAATTGGTAAAGAATAGAGAAAATGTAGGATTTTCCAGGGCAAATAATCAGGCCATAAAAAAGAGTAAGGGTAGATATATCCTGCTTTTAAATAGTGATACAGTGGTCATATCTGATGCTTTGAGTAAAATGATACATTTTATGGATACGCATCCCGAAGCCGGGGTGGTAGGAGGAAAAGTATTTAGACCGGACTTAACAGCTCAGGCTTCAACGAGAGGTTCCCTTGATATAAGAACACTTTTTATCAGCTTTTTTGGCCTAAAAAGTTTGATTCCTCCTGCGCATAGAGGATTTGTAGTCAAATTGCTGGGTCCACTTCTAGGTAAAACGGTACGTTCCTATGTCGATTGCTATGAGGATGAGAATAATCCCGTACTGGTGGATGAAGTCTCAGGAGTCTGTTTTTGCGTGAGGAGAGAGGTAGTTGAACAGGTTGGTCTCCTGGATGAGAACTTCTTTATGTACTACGAAGATACCGATTGGTCTGCCCGGATTAGGGAAAAGGGATGGAAATTGTATATTTTACCAGAAGCTTCCATCATTCATTACGTTCAACAAAGTGTGAAGAAGGCGTTTGATAAGACTTTTGTGGCTCGGTGCAAGGGAATCTATTATTATTTCAAGAAATATAGGGACAGGAGGGCGATTTTAGCACTCAAGATGATAATTACTTCTGCCTTGTTTTTGAGGATATTCTTTCTTTCAATATATTATCCTTTTGTAAAAAGAGAAAGAAGGGACGGGCTAAAAGGAAGGCTAAAGGGATACTCGGAGGTTATCAAATTTATAGTATAGGAATTTCCTATGAACTACGAGCTAACTTGAGCTTTAATGTTTGAAGGTTAAGCCAGTAATGCGTCTAGGGGGAGCGAGGGGATTTAGATTTATGAAAGCAGTAATACTTGCTGGTGGTTTGGGTACTCGGTTGAGGAAAAGAATAGGCGATAAGCCTAAATCGATGGCATCTGTATCGGGGAGGCCCTTCCTCGAATATCAAGTTGAACAATTAAAAAGATATGATATCAAAGAGGTGGTGCTTTGCGTAGGTTACTTAGGAGAGCAGATTAAAGATTTTTTAAAGAATGGGGCAGAATTTAATGTAAAAGTCGAATACGCTGCCGAAAAAGAACTTCTTGGCACAGGCGGGGCTCTCAAGAATGCACAAAAATATCTGGAAGATAGTACTTTTCTGGTTTTGAATGGGGATTCTTACCTGGATATAGACTTACTCGATTTCATCCGATATCATAAGGAAAAAGAAGCTCAAGGAACAATTGCCTTAACTAAAGTTGATGTTTCAGAAGAATATGGGTTGGTTAAGATAGATAAGGAGAATAGAATAAGAGGATTTTTTGAGAAAGTAAAAGGGGATAAATTTGGGATGATAATCAATGCAGGGATTTATCTGTTTGAACCGGAGCTTTTGAATTATATCCCTGAACAAAAAAAGATTTCATTAGAGAAAGAATTTTTCCCTCACCTGTTAAGGGAAAATATAGCTCTATTTGGGTATTTAAGTTCAGGTTATTTCATAGACATTGGAACATCTCAGAAATATAACCAGGCCCAACGAGAATTAAAAAGGATAATAGGATGATTATTAGAAGTAAGGCTCCTCTGCGAGTTAGCTTTGCCGGTGGTGGAACTGATGTTTCTCCCTATCCTGAAGAAAGAGGAGGGATGGTCCTTAGTGCCACTATAAATAAGTATGTCTATTCTTCTTTAATTCCTCTCAAGGAGAAAAGTGAGATAAGGGTCAATTCATTGGACTATAATAAGGTGGTAAAATATGGCAATAAGAAAGATTTAAGGTATAATGGAGAGTTAGACCTGGTAAAGTCAGTGATTAGGAATATGAATGCTATGGGAAAGGGAGTGAATATTTATATACATAGCGATGCTCCTCCTGGATCAGGATTAGGTTCATCCTCAACAATGGTAGTCTGTTTAATAGGTCTTTTTAAACACTGGTTAAATAAGCCTTTGACTAATTATGATATTTCAGACTTAGCCTACAGGATTGAGAGGATTAAGCTAGGAATAAAAGGAGGAAGGCAGGACCAATATGCGGCAACTTTTGGTGGATTTAACTTCATAGAATTTCTAAAAAATACAGTTATTGTCAATCCCTTGAAAATTCCTGATGATGTCATTGAAGAGTTGAACTATAATCTCCTTCTTTGCTATACGGGTAAAACAAGGCTGTCAGCTCATATCATTGAGGAGCAAGTTGAGGGGTTTGTAAGGAAAAAAAAAGATGTTGTTGCAGCTATGGATGAGTTAAAAGAGATTACTATTCAGATGAAGAATGCTCTTCTCCAGGCGAGGCTCGGTGACTTCGGAAGACTTTTGCATTATTCTTGGGAACATAAGAAAAAAATGGCTCGTAAAATCACAGCACCTTTTATAGATGAAATGTATGATGTTGCTCGCAAAAATGGAGCTTTTGGTGGCAAAATTCTAGGGGCAGGCGGAGGAGGATATCTTTTAGTCTTTGTTCCTTTCGATAAAAGGCGCAGAGTTGCTGAAGAAATAGAAAAAATTGGAGGACAGGTTGTTGACTTTAATTTTGAATTTAGAGGATTGAGAACCTGGCAAATAAAATAGGAGGATTTATTTACTATGAAAGATGTTATAGAAAAAATTTTAAGTGAAGGTATTGAGGTTAAAAATAAGATTCTAAGGGATGCATCTTTACTTGATTTAATCGAGAAAATATCTTTGGTGATCATAAAAGCCTATCAAAATAAGAAGAAAGTTATTCTGTTTGGTAATGGTGGAAGTGCGGCAGACGCACAACATATTGCTGGCGAACTGGTAAATAAACTTAGTTTTGAGCGAAAAGCCTTGCCGGCTATTGCTCTTACTACTGATACGTCCGTTTTAACCTCTATTGCTAATGATTATGATTATTCTAAAGTTTTCGCTCGACAGGTAGAGGCGCTGGCAGAAGATGGAGATGTAGTTATCGGCATTAGTACCAGTGGTAATTCTGCCAGTGTGCTAGAAGGCATGAGAGCAGCTAGAAAGAAAGCTTATACAGTTGGTTTTACGGGAAGGGGAGAGAATAGGCTTTCTAATATAGTGGATATAGCTCTGAGGGTTCCTTCAGAGGATACACCGAGAATTCAAGAAGCTCATATCGCTATTCTTCACATTATTTGTTATCTGATAGAGAAAGAACTTTTTGGCAGTAGAAGCGAAGGTTAAATATGAAAAAAATCTTAATATTATCCTCGCTCATTCCTTACCCTTTGATTGGAGGAGGTAGAATTCGAATTTACAACATTGCTAAAATTCTTTCAAGGAATCATAAAATAGACTTACTCTATTTAAATGAGGGAAGAGTTGAAAGTGATTATTTAGAGAGATTAAAAGAGGTATTTAATGAAGTTATCTGTTTTTCATATCATCCGCTCAAGTTTAAATGGAATGCTTTTAAAGGGCTTTTTTTGAAGAAGCCTCTGCAGGTTAGTTATTACTATTTTAAAGAGATACAAAGATGGATAAATGAGAGATATAGAGATTATGACTTAATATTTTGTAATCATATCAGGACAGTAGAGTATATAAAAAATATAGCTTGTGCTAAAATAGTTGATTTACACGATGCTATCTCGATGAACTATGCTAGGGCAAGGTTAAATGCTAAAGGGTGGTGGAAAGTTATTTATTTTATAGAGAATAAAAAATTGTTACCTTATGAGATAAAAACCATAGATGAATTTGATAAATCATTTATAGTCTCAGATATAGATCGGGATTATTTGGTGAGGAATGGAGCTGAGAGAGAAAAAATAATCACCGTCCCTGTGGCAGTTAGGGAAGAAGTTGTTAATAGAGTCTTTGAAGCTAAAGAAAAATATGAGCTCGTTTTTTTAGGCAAAATGGACTATCCTCCTAATGAAGATGCAGTTATTTATTTTACAAAAGCTGTGTTTCCAATATTAAAAAAAGAAAAGAAGAAGCTGAAGTTTATTGTAGTGGGAGCAAGACCAACCAAAAGGGTATTGAAGCTCAGGAAAATTGAAGGGGTTGAAGTTACAGGATTCGTGGAGGATCATTGTAAGTATATTGAGGCGTCAAAAGTATTTGTGGCACCAATAAGATTTGGTGCCGGTATTCAGAATAAGATACTCGAGGCTATGGCTCTGGGGAAGCCTGTAGTCACCACTAGTTTAGGTGCTGAGGGAATTAAGGGTAGGGAAGGTGAACATTTTCTAGTTGCCGATAAGCCAGAAGAGATGGTAGAGAAGATAATGAACTTGTTAGAGAATAAGAATAGACGAGGATCTATTGGTAAGAGAGCCAGAGCCTTGATAGAAGAAAAATACACATGGAAGATGATTGGTGAGCAATTTTTAAAGGAAATTGGAGAAATCCTGAAAGATTAAGCTACCTTTTGTTTTTTTGACTTTGCTTTTAAAAAGTAGCATATTATAAATGAGACACTTTATGTCTGTTAAGAATTACATTTATTAATCATTCTTAATAGGAGCTACCATGGGGAAGGATAGGGAGAAGCAAAATGTAAAACCAATATCTATACTGACTTCTATCTTATATGATGCAGTGCTGGTAAATGTCGCTACTATTCTAGCCTTTTTGGTTCGGTTTAGCGGTAGGATTCCGGCGGTTAATTTTAGGGCTTATCTGGAAGTAGCACTTTGGATTACTATTGTCAGGGTTGTCATCTTTTACTTTGTTGGAATGTATGAGAAAGATGAGGAAGCAGATGCTTTTGACATATTCTATTCTGTTTTTCTTGCCGTAAGCATAGGCTCTGTAATCATAGTTGCTTTAAGTTTTTATCTTCGCACCCTTCCTTTTCCTCGAACAGTTTTCATTATTTCCTGGACTTTCAATATCTTATTAATCTCTGTCTGGCATTGCTATTTATTTTATATAAGACAGAAAAAAGCGTCACCTAAGCGTTTCCTGGTTATCGGAGGTTCAGAAAAGGGAGAGAAGGTTATTGAGGAAATTAAACGCCGGCCTTATCCTAAAGGAGAAGTCATTGATTGGGTGAAAGATGAAGGTGGATTGGTTAATTTGAGAAAGATAGTGTCGGGGAAGGGAGCAAGTGATGTTATTATTGTTGATTCAGGTCTGCCCCGGGAAAAGATTCTGGATATTATTTTCCATTTCGAAGCAGAAGGACTCAATGTCTGGATAGTGCCTGGATTGTATGAAATTATGATGGGGAAAGTAGAAATAAGCCATCTGGGGGATATTCCTCTGATAAGACTAGAAAGTGAGCCTTTCACAAGAAAAGATATGGCCATGAAGCGAGGGATAGATATAGTTTTCTCTATTTTGATTCTTCTTTTATTTACCCCTCTAATGCTTTTAATTTCCATCATTATGAAAATAGATTCAAAGGGGCCTGTTTTATATAAGCAAGAAAGAGTGGGGTATAAGGGCAGGGTTTATAATGTTTGTAAATTTCGTTCTATGTATAAAGGGGCAGAACTCGAAACCGGTCCTATATTAGCTAGAAGGAATGATGAACGGATTACCCGGGTAGGGTATTTTCTTCGAAGGCTGCATTTAGATGAAATACCCCAATTTTTCAATATATTAAAAGGTGAAATGAGCCTGGTAGGGCCTAGACCAGAAAGGCCAGTGTTCGTGGAGGAGTTCAAGCGCAATATCCCAGGTTATTACCGAAGGTATGTCGTAAAACCGGGAATTACCGGTCTGGCTCAACTATACGGTGGATATGAAACATCGGCCGAAAATAAACTAAAGTATGATTTAGCTTATATCAATAACTGGTCAATTGGGATGGATTTAAACATATTTTTTATGAGTACAGAAATAATACTGAGAGGGAGAATGTGAGGGTTTGTTATGTATGATGTTCTAGTAGTGGGAGGGGGGCCGATCGGTTCCTATACTGCTTATCAGCTTGCCGACCTGGGATTTGAGGTGATTCTGATGGAAGAGGATGATGAGGTGGGCAAGAATGTTATTTGCACAGGTGTTATTAGTACAGAAGCTTTCCAGCGTTTTAACCTGCCTAAAAGGTCCATAATTTCTGAAATAAAGACTATGACTTTTTTCTCCCCATCTTCTGTGACTATAGACTATACATCCTCTTCTACTTTGGCTCTGGTGGTAGATAGAGGTTTATTTGACCGGGGTATCTTAGAACAAGCCAAGAAGAAAGGAGTGGATGTTCATTTGGGGGAGAAGGTTTGTCAGGTTAATAGTTATGAGGATTTTGTGGAAATAGAGTCGGGAAATGAAGATTGTAGGAAGAAGGTAAGAGCAAAAGTGGTAGTGCTCGCTACGGGCATTAACTACCAACTTCATCGGAGTTTGGGGCTAGGCTTACCTACCGGTTTTATGCAGGGGACTCAGACGGAAGTGGAAGTTGAAGGTCTTTCTGAGACAGAGATTTATGTGGGGAAGAGAATTTCACCGGGAGCCTTTGCCTGGGCGCTGTCCCTGGGTAATGGATGGGCAAGAATGGGGGTTCTGGCTGAGAGTGAAGGAGTTTCTCATCTCAAGGGATTTCTTAAAGAAAGATTTACTGGAAGAGTCAAACAAGAAAACCCCAGGATTTTTCAGAAAAGAATAGCCTGTGGAGCAGCCAAAAGGAGTGTCAAGAATCGTATTCTTACGGTAGGAGAAGCAGCCGGTCAGGTGAAGACTACCACGGGTGGCGGCATCTTCTATGGTCTTTTGTGTTCTGAGATAGCTGTGAATATTCTTCAAGAAGGTTTCTCCAAACAGGATTTAAGCGAAAAGCAGCTTGTTCAGTATGATAAATTATGGAAGTCTAAATTGGGGAAAGAATTAAGAATGGGTATTTGGATGAGAAAGATTATGAAAAGGCTCACCGATAGACAGATAGATAAGGTCTTTGAGTTTATTCGAGAAAGAGTATCAGTGAGGGAGATGCTGGAGAGAAAAATCAAGTTCGATTATCATACTGGTGTGATTTCTTTAGGATTAAGGCTTCTACGAGGACTTATTTGAGGTTATGGCGAAGGGAGAGCAGGTGGAGAATGGCATCTTATATCCAGTAGGTACCCCTATAGGAAATTTGGAAGATATTAGCTTAAGAGCTCTGGAAATTTTGAGAAATGTATCCCTTATTGCTTGCGAGGATACCAGGCATACCCGCAAGCTTCTATCCCATTATGATATTCATACCTCAGTCACCACTTTTTACCAACAAAATCAATTCAAAAAGGCTCCTTACCTAATCAATTATTTAGAGAATGGACAAGACATTGCATTGGTGAGCAAAGCAGGAATGCCAGGAATATCTGATCCTGGCTATTATCTGATAAGAGAAGCTGTAAAAGAGGGAATTAAAATTACTCCCATTCCTGGTCCCACTGCCCTAATTATTGCTTTGGTTGCTTCTGGTATTTCTATGGAAAGCTTTGTTTTTGAGGGCTTTTTAGGGAGAAGTAAGGCAGAGCGAAAAAAGAGATTGAACCGATTGAAGAAGGAAAAAAGGACTATCATCCTCTACGAGGCTCCTCATAGAATAAAGAAGATTTTGCCCGAGATTAAAGAGATTTTGGGAGACCGTCATATGGCTATTGCCAGAGAGCTAACCAAGAAATTTGAGGAGATAATAAGAGGTAAAGTGAGTGAGGTAGAAGCAGTCTTTCTAAAGAAAGAGCCAAGGGGAGAATTCACTCTAATAATCGAGGGAAAACATTAATGGTGAATGGTGAGCGGTTAATTGGTGAGTAGTGAGTGGTGACTAGTGCCCCTCTTCCCCCTTGGGGAGAGGGATAGGGTGAGGGGAATTAACCATTTAACCAATTAACAAATTAACCAACAACAGTGATGGAAGAAGATTGTCCCCAGACAGTGCCTAAAGGTGAAGAGTTGGGAAGAGAAAAAACATCTTCTTTTCTGAAAAAAGTGGGTTGGATTCTAATGTTTATAGGAATACCAGTTGGCTCGGCTATAGCAGCCATTCCTTTCCTTTTCTTTGCTAAGGTAATTGAGCCTGCCAAGAAAAGAGAGAAGAATATAGTGGTAGTTTTAGCCATTCTCTTTGCGCTTTTCTTTTTACCCTCACTCATTAATGCCCAGAACAAACTACTTGCCTTGGGTTCAGTGTTAAGTCTTGCCTTGATGATATACGCAGTTTTGCTGGGAGTGAATTATATTGTCCTACGGGGCGATTTTTTCAATCTTTTAATTAAAATAATTATTATTTCAGCTACCTTTTCCAGTGCTTATGCCTTGACTATTTATTTTAGTAATTTTGATTTCATACATTTTGAAACTCGGGCCAGAACTCTTTTTGCCGGTGAAAATACCTTAGGAGGAGTGACGGTTTTTTCAATAATATGGACCCTTACCTATCTAACCAATACTGGCAACAGGAGAAAATTATGGCTAGGGCTAGTTCTTTTATTGATGATTCTGGCGCTGGTTTTTTCTTTCTCACGAGGAGCCTGGTTGGGGGCCATAGGAGCTATGATCAGTTATGGATTCTGGGAAAAAAAGGCGCGACTTAAGGTAGCTATTGCATTGTTTATAGCGGGCATTGTATTGCTTAGTCTTCCTTGCTTGCGTGATCGCCTGGCCTCTATAGCAAATCTATCTCATCCTTTAACGCGGGAAAGAATTTATATCTGGAAAGCTACCTGGGAAATGATAAAAGCTCATCCTCTATTGGGAATAGGAATGGATAATTATTCTATTGTTTATGAGAAATATATGCTCGAGGGGGCTGAGATTTCCCATCCTTCTTCTGCTCATAATATCTTTTTGAATATATGGGTCGAGGGAGGACTCCTGGCTTTATTTAGTTTTACGGGAATAGTAGTTATTACTTTCGTAAAGGGGTTTCGGTTGATAAGGTCCTTTAGCGGTTTAGCAAGAGCAGTGGCTATAGCTAGTTTTTCTGCTCTGCTCGGAATTCTCATTCACAATCAGGTAGATTGCACCTTGTATTCGATGCACGTGGGTCCTGTTTTTTGGCTCTTGGTGGGGATGATTATCTATGGGGAGAAGTTTAGTATAAAACAAGTTCAATTTTCCTGAGATTTACTTATATGTGCACCGAAGGAGACTCTTTGAAAAAACGTGAATCGTATCTAGTATCTCGTATCTCGAAAGAAGACTTTGGAGCACTCAAAAGGATAGGTTATACTAGATACTAGATACGAACAACGAGATACGAGAATGGTGACGGAGGAAATTGTCCTGAGGCATTTCTTGACATTATGGGAGGGGTCAATTAGTATGGTTGGTGAATAAAAACGATGA
>CAZQMG010000026.1:0-4868 GCA_964594375.1 uncultured Clostridia bacterium
TTCATCATTCCAGTGCGATTTTAGCTCATCACTTTTTTCTCTCAGATTAGCTAACAAAGCCTAATCTCCTGCACTTGACATGATACTACAATCTTGGTCAGCAAAACGGACCATTTGTTTGTCCTTTGGGGCTTCCTCGTCCCTTTCAATGTCTGCTTCTGTGATTACCTGTTTTTGCTCTAACTCTGTGTCCTCCGCATCTGTCAGACAATCTAAACAAACTACCTTCTGCCTGACAAATGCTCCTCTCATATCGTCCTTGTCTATCACTGACATTTCTTCTCATCTGCTCCTTCCTTAGCTCATCATACCTCGAAACTAAGACTTATTCTACCATTATAGATATCTCTTTTGAATCTGTGTTATTGAGTATTTTGAAGATTTCATCCACTACTTCTTGCCAACTAGCATAGAAAAATTGATGTCCCTCTTTATCTTCTACAAGAAATCCAAAGTCTAGCTTTTTAATTTTCACTAATTTTTTCATTTACTTTTTTCCTCGGGTCTTGCCTTAGGGCAAGCTAGTCTTTTATTATATATACAGTTTCAATTTTCACCTGGACAACCTGAAACCTTAGAACCGCTCAAACGCTGATTCCTTCTCATATATCCTAGGTCATCTTACCTGACAAAGCCCCTGATTTGTCCCTGTATAAGCCTCGTTTTGAGAAAGGTCAAGAGATTTTCTTCACTTTAATAGCCTTAAAATTCTTTGGGAATTTCTCGACCTTAAAGGAAACTCTATCTCCTTTTTTTAGCTTTGAGTTTGCCTCGATGTCCCATCTGTGAACAAAGTAATCCTTTCCCTGGGATTCGATAAAGCCAAAACTCTTTTTAATATTGAACCACTTAACTACGCCTTCCATACTATTCTCCCTATTTTTCAAAGCCAAAAGAAAAGGTCACTATCCCCGATTGTATCTCTTCCCCCTCAATGGCATCAAACGTCCACTTCATTAACACTTCACAAGCATACTCATCCAGCTCTGGCCAGCCTGAAGTGAGAACAATTTCTACCTGACTAACTTCTCCATTGGGGAGTACCCAGCATTTAACTTTTACTATGTCCGTTACCTCCTTTTTTGCTGTCAATGAAATTCACACTTTTTGATGTGCTTTTAAAACTTAGATTCCTACCAAACTTCTCTCCCTAAGACCTTAAATCCCCTTTAATTTCGTTACTGACATTTGCTTACAGAGATAAACTATTCAACTTATCTCCTCATAGGCTTTATCAATCTTATTAATGAGCTTTTTAAACTCAGCCCAGTTCTCATCGAACAGATAGAACCTAATTTCTCTCTTGCTAGCTCCTGTATAACTATCGCTCTTAACGAAGATTCTAAGGTCCAGCTTCTCATTATCTACAAGAGAGGCAACAAGATCCTGAGTATCGGATAGCTTGAATCACTGGAAATGCTACTCCCTTTCGGGCAAGTTCAGTAAGACAAGTGTGCCTTAAAAAATGAGGCGATCCTTTGAGGTCAGCGAAATATAAATATTCCTTGACTAAATAATAGACTGTTGCTTGATTAATTCTTTTGCCTCTATTGCTTATAAAAAAGGGACCAGATGTGCCTTCCCGTTCCTCTAAATACTCCCTTAGACTTTTTACAATATCCGGCCCCATTTCAACCGATTGCTGATCTGCACCCTTGCGGATAACTTTAATTATTCCTCCTTTTAAGTTTACATCACTTAGGTCTAAATTTATAAGCTCTGAGCGTCTGATGCCTGTGCCTAGAAATAAAGAAACAATAGCAAGGTCTCGCTTTAAACATTTTGCTGGCGCATATTCTCTGATTGTATTTAAAAGATGTAGATATTCTGCTTCCGTAAAATAAGTGGGAACCTTATGGTTAATCTTAGGTGTGTCAATGCCAAAACTAGGATCTCCCTGGAGAAAATTTTCTCTCACTAAATATTTTAAAAACGACTTTATAGAGGAAAGGGCTCTGGCTCTTCCCTGCTTCCCGTTAGTTTTGGATAGAAAGGTAAGGAAATTACGAATATGCTTCTTCTCAATCTTCTCTAAGGAATTTATTTTTTGACTTTTTAAGTAGTCAGTAAATCTTATTAACTCAAAATCATAAGCAGAAATAGTCTTTTCACTTCTTCCTTTTTCAAATTCAAGCCAGGCGAGGAATTTTTCTTTTATCTTGATCACAATTTAAAGCTCCTCTTTTTCTTCTGCTTTCTAATGTATGCTTTTAAATCTTTCTCATCCATTCTCCAAACCTTGCCTACCTTATAGCCAGCAATCTCTCCCTTTTTTAGCAGTGGATAGATGGTGATCTTACTCCCTTTAAGACGCTTGGCCACCTCCTGGACGGTAAAAGTTACCGCCAAGACCTCGTTTCTTTTTTCATTCATCGTTTAGTCCCCTTTTAAGTATTATCTTCAATTGTCTTAAGTATACTAAAATAATGGATACTTGATTCAAGAGGTATCTAAAGTAAACGACTTAATGAACTTAAATCAGCTTTTAAGTGAATATTTTGGCTAGCTCAATTATCCGATTAGGTGCTTCAAAAAAGGGAGATATTGTTTTTTAAACAAAAAAGACGGCACAATGTCGTTAATTGGATCAATGTCTTACTTTTATACAGAAGTGGACAAATCATATTGAAAATGGAGTAGAAACATTGAGTCTCTTGCAAACATTTCTGAAAGGCTGTATAGTCCTACGTTATGAAAATTTGTACCTTGTGGTCTCTTGATGATCCTTCACTTTCTCCATGCGGAGGGAAGTAAAAGAACGAGCACCGCGTAGAGTTCCAAACGGCCTAGGAGCATGTTAAGACTGAGGATCCCCTTTGCTAGTGGGGGAGGAAGGCGTAGTTCTTCGAGGCCCCTACCAACCCAAGACCTGGTCAAACGCTTCCCATAGTAGCTGCTGTAGCAGAGACCGAACTAACCATATCAAGACCTATTTTCATAAGGACGAGGGAAGAAATGAGAGAAACAAGAACGTAGAGGATGAAGAATCCAGTGATGCCACCAATTGTTGCTTCTTCTACAGGTTTACCTCCCAGCCTCACTGGGATAACCGCCCTAGGATGTACCAGACGCAACAGCTCCTGGTAAACTCTTTTTGCGAGGATGATAATTCTCATATTCTTTATCGCTCCCGCCGTGGATCCGGCACAGCCACCCACAAACATAAGGAGGAGAAGAATCCCCCGGGACAGGGGTGGCCAGAGGTCAAAGTCCTGGGTAGTAAATCCGGTGGTAGTATTTATGGAAACCACTTGAAAAGCAGCGTGCCTAAAAGAGGACCATATAGATTTATAGGTTCCGCCCCACAGATTGAAGGTTACCAGGATGATAGCAGCAATTACGACAAAGCTATAGAATCTAAATTCGCCATCTTTAAACAGTCTCCTTGGGTTTCCTTTGAGGAAATAATAATACAGAGCAAAGTTGCCTCCCGCTAAAAACATGAAGCAGGTAATAATGGTTTCCACCCTAGCACGGTCAAAAAAACCGATATTTGAAGTGTGAGAGGAGAATCCTCCTGTAGACATGGTGCTGAACATGTGGATGAAAGAGTCAAAGAGGGGAAGACCAGCCAGTTTTAGGAGAATAACCTCGCTGAAGGAAAAAAGAAGGTAGATCCCCCACATAATTTTCGCCGTTTCGGTAATGCGCGGCCTTAGTATCTCTGATGAAGGTCCGGGGGATTCGGCTGCCAGAAGCTGCCTGCCTCCCACGGCAAGTTTGGGAAGGATAGCTATGCCCAGGACAATAATACCCATTCCTCCCAGCCACTGAGTAAAATTTCTCCAGAAAAGGATACCATGGGGTTGAGATTCAATATTGGTCAGAACAGTTGCTCCCGTAGCGGTAAACCCGGACATAGTCTCAAAGTAAGCATCGATAAAGCTGGAGAAAGTCCCTGCTAAGAGAAACGGGATAGTGCCAAAAAGTACTGCTGTCACCCATGCGAAGCTCACGATGGCAAAGGCCTCTCTATGCCGAATCTCGTCATCTTTGGCTCGGGAACAAAGTTTTTCTATCAAATAGCCGCTAAAGAGCGTTACTGCCGCCGAGATAACCAGGGGAAGAAAATCTGACTCTCTGTAGATTAGCGATACCACACAGGGTATACCCATCAACGCACCCAAGAGCTTTGTCACCTTCCCAACTGAATAGAAGACTAGTTTAAGGTTCACCTTTGTCCTGTTCTCTTAGTCGCTCATTTCAAACTTTTCGTCTTCTCAACCCCCACAAAGGTCCTTCCTGTTCAAGATTTTCTTCCATGTTCTATTCTTCTTTGCCTTCCTGACGGTGGACACGTTTCAGAGTGGCGATTGCTCCCCAGGAGGCAGCGGACTCTTCTCTTACTGTAGGTTTCTAAGGCTAATTTCTGTCAACTGGACAAGTTAGCCAATGATAGTCTGGCGAATTATCCCACGATGAACAATTCAGAACGGCTATTTTGTAAATAAAGAGAAGACCTCGAGGGAGTTTTAGTTTTTTTATTTTCTCGCTAGCTTCTTGGGTATCTGTAACCCTTTTTAGATTTATGTCTTTGCCGGAGTAATTGCTCTGCTATTTTATTGCCTATGTGTATTCTTTTCTCCCTTCTTTCTTCATTCATATTCATATCAAGGCGATGGAGTTCTGCTGCGATAAACTCTGCTTCGTTTTCTTCAAGCTGGAGACAGACTTGTCTTTGCACTTTTTTCCCCTCCTCCCAATTCGAAGATGGACATGAGGTCTAAAACCCTCACAACTAGCAATCTCTCTTTGCACGATAAATACCTCTCTAAAAGAGAGTAAAGCGACCTAGACATCTTTCGTTAAGATTTAAGTCTCGCTTAAGGCCTCTTGATAGAGTTCAATTGTCTCATCAGTCATCCTCT
>CAZQMG010000026.1:4968-17955 GCA_964594375.1 uncultured Clostridia bacterium
TAAGTCTCGCTTAAGGCCTCTTGATAGAGTTCAATTGTCTCATCAGTCATCCTCTCTCCACTGAAGTTTTGCGCAACATGTCTTCTACCTGCCTGACCCATCTTTTGAGCAAGCTCTTTATTTTCTAGGAGTAAACCGATAGAATCCCCAGGATTTAAGCCCTTCAACTTTTTTTTAAAATCCTCAACCTCTTTGTTTGAAATGAGCGCAGTCATCTTATTCAAAGCTTTTCCAGTTATGAAGATAGGAACTCTGGATCGAAGAGCCAAAGCGATAGCATCGCTAGGGCGCGAATCAACCTCCAGACTCCGTCTCTCTTCCCGAAGTATGATACGGGCATAAAGCGTGTTATTCACGAGATCGGTCATCACTACTTTTTCGATCTTCCCGTGGAGTGCTTCAATTAATGACTTGGTTAAATCATGAATTAAAGGTCGAGATGGTTTTACATTTTGCACTGCGAATGCAATGGCTTTCAGCTCAAAAAGACCAACCGATAAAGAAAAACTCTTTCCCTCTTCTTTTTCCTTTAAAACAACCATTGGCAGTTGTGAATTTACTTCTATACCTACTCTTACTATCTTTACTTCTAACATTTTGCGCTTTCTCAAAGACAATTTTTTGCTCTCATATCCCAAGACTCACCCTTTTTGGAGCTATACACAGACCCATGCGAAAGATTTAGAGCTTGGGAGTGATTATGTCTCTATCCCCGAGGTAAGACTATAGAGGCTTCAGTTCAATAGTTCTTTGCTCCTTTTTCTTTCAACCATCCAATCTTGAGTGTTTTAAAAAGAGCCTTACTATTCTGCTTCAGAGTAGAACTAAGTCTATGTGCACAACTAGAAGAGCAAACCTCAAACATCATATTGCAGTGATTCTTCTTGCTTTAGAGTGTTTGTCCTCAATAGTCCCTATGATCTTTGCGTTACTGAGCAGGTCGTTTGCGACCCATTTACCTTTGGGGCAGAGGTCAAGGAATGAGGCTGCAAGTACCTTCCTTGTTTCTTGATCTGCTGCGATTAAAGCACTGCACCAAACGCAGCCGTTAAGTTCCCTTATCGTGGGTAATTCTGACTTTTCCCTTTTCATCTTTTCTTTTCTTTTCTTTCTTTGAATCTACTTGCTGGGAGAGTGTGTCCAAGCTTTTGTTCTCCCTTAGGGGTTAATTTAAACCAATGATCTCCGAAAGGATATCCTCTCTTTGAAATTTTCTTCTTGAGATTGACAGCGGACCGACCATAGAATCCAACTATAGCATTTTCAAATTCCTGATAAGCTTGAGCATCTTCGGGAGGTTGAATTTGCTCTATCCATCGTTTGCCGATCATCTCATTAAAGGAAGTCCTTACCTCATTCTTCCAGAGGCTGGTGGTAGTTGTTCTTAAGTGTTCCTTTTTCAGCCCAGCCTCATTTATGATCGCAACCCCTATGGCTTCTCGAACTTGAGCCTTTGGCCCAGCCTGGGGTCTCTCACATAATTGCTTAAAGGCGAACAATAGTTCACAGGTATACTTCCTTCCTATTATTCTCTCCTTCAGGCCCTTGCCGGGTATAAACTTTAGCGCTTTCCTAGCCGGTATCTGGATGATTTCTTTTGTCTGGGGGTCTACCTTCATGATTATTGTTCTACTCGTGGTTCGGAAGGTCCCAAAATTAGCGAGGGTTATCCTTTCTCCCCGGGATAGAGCTTTCTTGATGGTCTCGGTTATGGCACCAATAGTATTTCCAATTTCTTCCTTGGTGAGCCCCACTTTTCTGCTTACCTGATTGACTAACTCTCTCTTCGTCATTTTTCCCTCCACGGAAAGGATTAAGCCCTCTTTTTCTACTTAACTTTCCTTTTTGTTATAGATACGAGATATATATAAAAACCCAAGAAATCTGGCTGATAGGTCTCTCTATACCTAGACTTCATTCACCAGGTCTTTTAGATAAGTGCGGTAAATAGCCTCCCAGGAAAACGTCGATACCGCCTGTTTGAACATAAGATGGGTGGACTGAGTTTTGAGAAAGTCTATTATTCGATGCGCAATAGAAGAAGGATCGTCATCAATCCTGAAAAGCAAAGTTCTGTCTTCTGTAATTTCTCTAAGAGGTGGAATATCAGTGCAGGCAATAGGCAGCTTCATAGCCCCTGACTCCAAAAGAGGAATTCCAAATCCTTCCTTAGAAGAGGTAATCAGTAGTAAATCAGAGATTCGGTAAAGATCCTGCAATTCTCCATATCCAATCTTTAGTCCATATTTGCTTCTTGGACCACTAAGAAAAAGAATGTGATTCTCGAGCTGCATCTTTTCTACAAGATTACACAGGTAATGGTAATATTTGATTGTAGCGGGATTATGAGGATCGAAAGGAGCGGTCATGAGTAGTTTGCACTTTTGCCCCGATGAGAGCAGCTCTTTGGTTATGTTGATGGCTAGCTCATAATTTTTTCGCTTGAGAATTCGGGAGGGAAAGAGCATTACCAGGTCATCATCAAAAAAGCTCTCCCGCGTGGCAATTTTCCAGACCGAATCCGAGATTCTCAAGAATGATTTTATATCGATCCCATTAGGAATAACTTTAATTAGATCCTCAGGAACACCCAATAAAGTGGAAAGCTCTCTTCTTCTGTACCGGGAGATGGCGATGTAGCTAGCGTTCTCGTTGAACTTTTGTAACAGGCTCCAGGGATATTGACCCGGGTTTTCAATATGATAGTCTGAGTCCTTTAAGGCGGCATCATGACACCAAAGATAAAACTTGATCCTTTGGTGAAGTTCATCAATAATTTCATGCAAAGCCGAGGTTAAGCCGAGGTTAAAGTGCATGGTCATAACATTGTGTATCAGACAAATATCTACCTCTTCCAGGGAATGCTTAACCTTTGAATGAATAACCTTTTTCAAGCTTTGGAAACGGTCCGAGACGATACCTCGCCTCAGTTCTTCTCTAACGAGTTTATTTTCAGGCCAGTCGGATGCCATCTCCGGGATAAGGTCTATTTGGATATTTTTGTTTTTACTTTCGCCTCTTCCGGTGATGACCTTTACTCTGCATCCATTTTGAGTAAGAATTTCAGCATGTGCCTTAATGATGAACTCTACTCCTCCTATCACTGGAGGGTAGGTATAGTGGAGAATAGCAACTGTTTTTCCAAAAATCATAGGATAAACCTTTCAATTTGAGCATTATCGGGAAGTTTTTCCCACAGGAGACCTAGAGAGTTTTCATCCCTCAGAATCAACTTAATCAAGGCGTTGATAACCTTGTGAGCAACCACTACGTCTGTTCCTTCTCCCGGCAGAATATCCTCTTTCCAGAATTTCTGTACTCTTTGGAATGCCTGCCTCACATTTTCCCCTCCCGGAGGGGTAGCCGAAGTTGGATCTTTTTCCCATTTTAAATAAAGATCAGGGTATGCTCTTTTGACTTCTTTGCTCCTCATTCCCTGCCATTCTCCCTGCCTGAGCTCATTGAGCCTGCTGTTGGCGAGAACTTCTAAGTTATGCAGTCGGGCTATCTCAAGAGCAGTCTCATAAGCCCGAGAAAGCCTGCTGGAATAGATACGGTCAATGGGCACAGTTGACAACCTTTTAGCAATGTCTCGGGCTTGCTGCTTTCCCCGCTTATTCAAGGGAATATCCAATCCTCCCTGAATCCTATCTTCCCGGTTCCAGTCGGTTTCACCGTGCCGCACCAAAATCACTCTCTTCACCGGTTCTCCTCTTTTTTCGGTATTGCTCGACGGTAATCATGGGGGGTCTTTCAACAAAAGTGAATCGTTCGTTTTTTAGAAAGACATCTTCTCCTCGCCTCTTGACTAGCTCAAATTCCTCAGAGATTTCCTCTTTGAATCTCAAAAGATCCTGCTCTTGGAGGCGAGTAAAGAAGGTGTGCAGAATTGCAAATGACATCCTTCCCAAGCCAGAGAGCCTCTGGGGTTTGTGAATTCTTTTATCTAAATCCACCTGTGCTAGAGCTTCGAGACTATACTTTTCATAGATATCTATGAGGAGACCTGTTTCCACTCCGTATCCCACCCGGAAAGGCACTGCCTCCAAGACCTCACGTCTTCCCGCATATTCACCTGATAAGGGTTGGACAAAGCCTGCCAGTTCTGGGTAAAAGTTAGCCAGAAGAGGTCTTACCAAGATTTCGGTGACTCTTCCACCTCCTGATGCTCTCATTCTTTTTCCCACTAGCAAAGGTCTCTCATAGAAGGCTTTGACGTATTTGAGATGGTCGTATTTAAGAAGTGGTCCCACCGTTCCATAAACGAATTTAGGATGAATATTCTTGATATCGGCATCTACCCAGACAATGATGTCTCCTTCCAGAACATAAAGGCTTTTCCAAAGGTTTTCCCCCTTACCTTGGACAATTCCAAACTCAGAAAGGATTTCATCGGCTAGATAGACCCTGGCTCCGGCCTGGCGGGCTAATTCCCTGGTTCTATCAATGGAGCCGCTATCTATGACCACAATCTCGTCTAGTAAAGGATGCTCTGTTTGTAGCTTGCTCTTGATCACAGTGATTTCGCCACCGATCGTCTCTTCCTCATTTAATGTCGGAAAAGCTAGGCTAATCTTAACATTTTTCTTTCTCTTCAGCTCAACAAGTTGGCCTATATCAGAAAAAGAAGAATGATGATAGGTATTGCTCTTGATCCATGCATGTATTTTCATTGCTGTTGGCCTATAATATCCATTTCCTTTGACTCTTTTATTCCTGAGCATCCCTACTGCCCGTAACGGCAAGGAAAAAATAAAACTCACCTGTTAGAGAAGCTTTCTAACTAGGGAATAAATATCTCCTTAAAATATTCTCGTTTTCTCTATTAGATAAAGTGACTCATTACTTAAATTGGTTACCTTGACTATTAGAGAATCTATTTTTGAGAGAATAGGTACAAGGTGGAGAAAAGGAAGACAGAAATTTTCCAACAATGAGTTTATCCTGGGATCTTTTCTGTGAGGCTTCGCTGTTTGTTGATGCAAAACTCCCTCTATTTTTTCCCTTAGTTTCGTCAAGAATTTTAATAAAAAGGAACACTCCTGAGAGACTTTTCGAACCGTTAAACCATAGAATTGACAGAGTTCCGTTATTCTTCTCTTGGGATAGTCTCTTAGATGTAGAGGGTGATCTCCGAATCCAGTAGGAACGTAGAGAATAAGCCTTCCCTCAGGTTTCAAAATACGGCAAATCTCCTTAAAAGACTTTCGATCATCCCGAACATGTTCAAGAACGTGAGAGATAACGACCAAATCGAATTTGGCCGAGTGAAAAGGAAGATTGGGTAACGCTCCCAGTACAAAATTCATTCCCTGGGAGCATCTTTTTTTGAAATAAACAATAGCATTCCTACTTATTTCCATTCCGGTACATCTTCCTCCTCTCTTAGCCATCCTTGCCAGTAGCTGTCCACTTCCAAATCCAATTTCTAAGATGCGCTTATTATATGCTTGACCGAAATCATAGAAATTCTCTATTACTGAACGGTGATGTACGGCCTCCAAGGATCTAAGGTTTCCTTTCAAATATAATTGCTCATAGTGCTCCTGCTGTCTCATTCTGTTGCTAGACATGATAGTATACCTCCTACAACCTTTATTAGACTAGGCACTTGACCATGCCATTTCGGCACTTTTTTCGTAGTAGAGAACCCAAGCCACTACTTAAATCTTGGTTAGACCGAATTGTAAGTTATCACTTATTTTCTCTCTCCTCAACATCCACAACTTCAATCTTAAACATAAGTTTTTTACCAGCTAAAGGGTGGTTTAGGTCTAAAGTTACCCTATCTTCTCCTATTTTCATAACTTGAGCTGCCGTTGCTTTTCCCTGCTTGGTTTGCACGGATATTCTTTGCCCTACTTCTACTTTCTTGTCTTTCAATAGATCTTTGCCAACTTCCATTACTAACTCTCCCTTCCTCTTTCCGAATCCCTTCTCTGGAAGAACTGTAATCTCTTTTTCCTCATTTTTCACCATTCCGATAACTTCCTCATCAATTCCAGTTAGAATCTCACCAGCTCCGGCTGTAAACTTTACAATCCTCTTGCCTTCAACAGTGGCAATAACTTTCCCTTTTTCTGTTTTGCCACTAACATGTAGCTTCACCTCATCTCCCTTTTTTACTGGCATAACCCTTTCCTCCTTTTGTTTATTAAGGCCTGTCTTTAAACCAAAAGCCTATTTTAAAACTTTAGGTTTTGAAGTCTCGAGACTGTAAAATCACCGGACTGCAACAACCTAGTATTTTCAAGAGTAAATAAGCTCTACTTTACTTCAAATTTGATCATACCTCTAACTTCTTCTCAGTAATTTGGTTATATTTCATAAGACTATAATTTTTTGGATTTATTATATAAACCTTAGGCGTACGAAATACAATATTATGGGACATTAAGATCTGCCATATTCGTTGTAAAGATACTTCAATTCCCGTATTTAGAAGCATATGCTGAACCAAGAGCTTAAGGGTCCATCTATTGGCAGGATAACCAAAGGCTTGTGGGCTCTTCTGGATGTTTTCTAAAAGAAGTCTTTTGTAATCCTCGGTTATCTTGGGTGGTCTCCCACGGCGGAGACCTATAAAGAGTCCATCAAGTTTTTTTCGCCTATAAATGTCGAGCCATCTGTAAACTGTACGTTCATTCATATTTGTCATCTTGGCAATTTCCGATATTGACTTACCTAAATAACTCAACCAAATAACTTGAGTCTTTCGATATAGATGGACATTGAGGGTGGTTTGCATCAGTTTACTCACTTCTCTTACCTCTAATTCTGATAATCTAATAAAAGGCATCTTTAAACCCTCCTATGTTGACAAGATTTTTAGAAATTATTAGAGAAAATAAGAAATTATATTTAATAATTCCCCTTGATCTAGTATTAATTATAACAAATTTAAAAAACTTTGTCAAATACATTTCCGAAACTTGATCTGAAGAGCTACCGCAGCTACCTCTTTTATTACTACACTAACAAACACCACAACTATCATAAGGATAATTCCACCCATTACTCAAACCTCCTATTTTTGCTATGTAGCTTCTTCTAGCAATATATCCGCACAGAGAAAATATATACGATCAGAAAAATTATTTGTGAATTATGGATGTATGACCATTACTGCTTTGAACCGGCAAACCCTTCGACATCGCTGGGTTTTTGTCGAGCTTAGCCTCCTGCCTTAATAAGCAGGGCAATGGAAAAAAAGGCCAGCCCTGACATCATTTACTTTTTCGCTGCCTGTGAATGCGCAGATAAAAAGGGAGATAAACAAGAGTGGACAGTCCTCCCACACTGGAAATATTTCTAATGGCTCTTCGAATCTCCGTAAGAAATTCTCGATAGACTACCTGCTTTGGCACTTCGCCCTTTTCATGGACGAAGGAGAGGCGATGCAGCGCATAAAGACCAAGGACGAAGGCAACAAAAAAGAGAAAATCTAATTCTCGAAAGTTCAAAAGAGAGGCGGTCCAACCTTCCTCAGGAATGAGCCAGCGAAAACTAAGCGAGAGTTCCATAAAAGCCAGTACATCGGCAAGCAATCCTCCCAGGATAGGACCAACTCCCATAGCCATCGAGACTAAGGCACCGTTGACCGCCAGGTATTTGGTGGCCTTGTCTGGAGGAGCCAATTTGAAGACGATATTAAAAGAAGCGATGGAGACTCCTGCAATAGCAATTCCTAGAAGGATATGAATGAGCGCTAGAAGCGGTAAGGTGGCAATATGTACTTCCGGGAGGGTAGTAAACGGCCAGAGAATGACACTGATAAGTAGCAGCACTCCACTCACCTGCATTACCGACTTATTGGACAATCTATCAGTCAGACGACCCCAGATTTGAAGGAACAAAATATTAAAAAGCTGGCTGATTACGGAGAAGCCTATTACCATAGTCAGGGAGAGGCCAATTCTTTTGAGCATGTAGACCACGAAGAAAGGAATGGCAAAATTGAAAGCCAGGGCCCAGGAGGTGGTAAATCCGAGCATCTTTTTAAAGTTCTCATCTCTAAAAGGAGAACTTATTATTTTCCGGAGGGAAGCTCTTTCAGTAGGTTTTTCCATTGGAGATTCCGGAATCGCCCCAAGTGCCAAAACTCCGGTGATTCCAAACCCAAAGGCAATACCAAATAATATTGAGTAACCAAAAGCTGCCTGAACAGGAAATTGGGCCTTCCAAAAGTCAATAAACCTACCGGCAACCAGGGACAACGGCATTGCCAGGGTGAAACTCAACGCCAATCGTTTAGAGAAAAATCGGCCTCGCACTTCCTCAGGTATCAGGTCTCTCATCCAAGAGCTCCAAGCAGAGTTAGAGAAAGCAGCAATAGCTCCCGAGAAAAAAATACCGATAAGCAGAAGAGGAAGACCAAATGTTCGAAAGAACAAGGGTATGAGGGCAAAGACTAGTAGCCAAGCTCGAGAAATGAGAGAGGCTAAAACGGAAATGAGTTTTCGTCTTTTCACCTTCTCCACTACGAGCACAGCAGGAATTCCAAAAATATTCCCTAAAAAGGGAGCTGCTACCAGGAGTCCTATGAGGGAGTTAGATGCTCCCAGAAGGAGGGCAAAGGCAATTATAAAGGCTCCTCCTGAGAGACTCACCATAGCTTGAAACATCATCCCATCATAAAGGACATATCTTAATCCTCTTTCTTGGTCGTCAGGAGTATTTTGGTTTCCCGTTTTTTCTTCACTCATTCTTGCTTCTCCTTATGAGAGTCCCGTGAAGAGACTGCTTCTAGGGATGTATCATAGCCCTAATTCCACTCCCCAGGGCCTAAATCGAAGAATTTTCTTTTTTTATGGTGCGATATGGACTAGTTTATTGAAGCGAAGAATTCAATTTCGCATAAGCGGTCTAGCGAGTTTCCGCTTATCTCGCTCATTTCCGAACTGATTCGAATAGACTCTTTAATTGATGTGGGACAGGAGACACGACTGATTTAACCTTCTCTGCGTGGGTCTTTTTCTTTTATCAATCGATATAAATCCTTAATTTATCCTCATTTTGCCTATCTCAGAGTTCGAAAAAACTGTATATTCTTACGTGTTAACTTTACCTAAAACCTAAGGCTTTCTCATCACTGTTTCTCCCGCGGATAATATTTTCCTTGATGGGAGAGCTAGCTGCTACAAATCGGCATGGCCGGTTCGATAAAAGGTTGGTGACATAACCCACCCGGCCACTCTACACTTATCTATCTCAAAAAGTATCTTCTTACGCACCAAAATAGTCAGATAATAGAGCATTAAGTTTTCGTCGAAGGAAAGAATAAGAATAGTATTTTCCCCCCAGCTCATAGTTGTGATCGACCGTCTCTTTCGCTACAGCAGGATTCTGAAGAATTCTTTCAGTAAGTCTAACTGCCCGAGAATCAACATAGTCGTCTAACTCGATAACCTTGAACCCCTTGGGTTTAATATCAGTGGCATAGACCGAATAATTGTTAACTACAATTAGTTTGCGAAAGTAGACTGCTTCCAGAAAGGCATTGCCGAACCCCTCGACAGTGGAAGGGTAAGTCACTAGATCTGCGTGGGCATAGACATCCTCGGGAGTGTAGATTTTTCTTCCGTCATGGGTTTTTCCCCGATAAGGTTTGATAATATCAGAGATGAATAAGGTATCTACCCTCATCAATGAGGAATACTCTCGGAGGCGCTTCTCATACTCGTAGCCCTCATCTCCCGAGGCATGGGAGATGATCAGTTTTGCCTTTATTCTAGCCTGCTTCAATCTCCTTACTAGTTCTATAGAATGTTCAATACCCTTACGCCTAACTACTCTGGTTGGCTGAAGGATCAAAAGCTCGTCATCTTCAAGACCAAGAGATTGACGGATGTCAGAAGAATACTCATCAATACGGGGAGGACTTTCAAAATCCATGACATTGGGGATTATAGTAGCCGAGATACCTGTTCGAAAACTCAGACTGCTATCTGCTGCGGAGTTTATTACCACGTGCTGAATAGAGGGAAGGTTAGGCGGGAACGCCATAGCCAGGTAGTCAGGCACCGCATTGAGAAGAAAGCGTTTGCGTTCCCAGAAAAAATCGTGATGATGGGCAATGGCAGGAATTCCCGTTTCAGCAATTGCCTCAGTCAAAGCAAGTCCCAGAGGTAGGTTCACCGGAATAGCAAGGGCATTTTCCACTACCAGAAGGTGAATATGGAAGGTTTTGATAAATTCGTACAGGCGGTTTTTCAGTGCCTCTTTTATTTCATGAATCTTTTTCGTGATTGAGGGTTTCCTGGTTGTTGTGCTAAAACAAGCATGAGAGACCTCGCGAACTAGAGGGTAGTTAAAGTGTGCCTGTTCTACCAGAAACGACCGTTCGGTCGGTCTATCAAATTCCCCGGCCATATGAAAACAACGGTGGCCCTCGATTTCAAAAACTCTGGCCCACTTTGCTGTCTCCAAGGAAACTCCATCCGTCCCAGCAAGGCGAGTAGAGACAAATCCAATATTTCTTATTTTATTTCGGGCACTATGTCTCATAGCGGGTGTCTTTGGTGGTGATGCCTACATAACGGAGGTGATTCCACTCTCGGTCGTATCGGGAATTTTGTATAACCTGAGTGATTATGTACATGAATCTTTCTCCTTCCTCAGTAGCTCTTCCCCATCTAATTACAGGGATAGCTTTAATTTTTCTCTTTTCATCTCTTTTCTTCTATCAAGATTTGGCTGCGTATTCCGTTAGTGCACCTGAATTAGAGTGTTCTCTCTCGTAAACACCTACTATCCAAACATCGTCGAATCTTCACTTTCCCCTATGGAGCGTTTTGCACCCCTAGAATGCAAAAACCAGAACAGAGATGAGATGTTAATTGGCGCCCCATGCCTTTGCACAATAGTTTCCCCAATGTTTTCTTGGCGCTCTTGAAGGCCCTCTTTTCTGTCGTTGAGAAACAAACAATTGAGCGCATGCAAGAGTGCGGTCTCTCGGGATTTATGGTCATATGGTAGCTGGCAAAAATCAACTGAATAAAATCAGAGAGTAATGTGGTTATCTTGCTTAGTTACTCTTCTTGCTCTACTAGGACATAATCTTGACAAAATTGGAAAGGTGACTGAGTTGCATACAGAAGACGATAAACCATTGTCTTATTAAGTATAAGAGATAGAGAAGATATTAGTTAACAAAAATGTCTCTCTTTGCTGCAAAACTTCCACAGCAGATCAGGTTACCTCCCGCATGAAGTTTATGATTTCCTCTCGGTACGAGAATCCTTTCTTTATCTCTTCCAACAGGCAAAATCAAGATTTTGTCTTTGCCGAAATCGGAAGATGCCAAGGTTTTCCCGACGCAAGAGAAGCCTTCATGTAGAGTGAGCTGGGCTATACCGAAATCTTCCTTAAAGTTGAACATATGCTCTATGCTTCTTTTGTGAAGTTTGAACTTCTCTCGCAGTTTCTTCTCTATTTCCTTGGATAAAAAGCGTGCCACCCTGCTGTAAGCGATCATTTTGAATATTAGGCAAAGAGCTACTCTTCCAACGTCAAGGTAGCTCGAGCCCTGATTATTATCTTCTCCAGTCGACTGATTTTTTTCTCAAGAGCCTGTTTCTCTTCTTTGTTTTGCTGTATTTTTGTTTCCAGTTGAGCTTGGAGAGTCTTTGTGTGTTTAGCGATATTATCATTTTGGTCCTGCAGGTACTGATTCTTTTCCTGCAAAATTCTAACCTCGACTCCTAGAGGGCTTGTGTTTTGACGGGATCCTCCAAGTCCTTTCACTTCTTCCTCTAATTGATTAATTTTCTCTTTGTATTCCTGGGCTTTTGTCTCGAGTTGAGCTCTCAAAGTCTTTGTCTGTTCGTAAAGAGCATCGTTTTTAACCACGAGGTTCTGGTTTCTTTCTCCGAGGGCTTTGACCTCTGTTAAAAGAGTTCTGTTGGTAAATTTAAATCTAAGTTCTTCAACTCCAAAGGTAATAAGAACAGCCAAAACCAGTACTCCAATTATGATTAGCGCTCCCTTAAAGCTCATCTTCTTTCTCTCCTTATTCCTACCCTGTCAAAGAATGACTGATTTGCATAAATGGAGTCGATACCCCGTTCTTTTTTTCAAAATAGACTTCAGGAGTCTCATGCAGAAAAAATCATTCATTTGGATAGTGGCTTTTTGCCTCCTCTATTTTTTGCCTTTTATTAGTAAACCTTACCACATAGAGAATAATCTTGCCTGGTTCTTTCATTTCCTGGCTTATTAGCTAGCTTCTTTTTTTCAAATTTTGAATTCGTTTTTCCTTTGTCTCTATTTCCTTTTTTAGTCTGGTGATTTTAGCTCCTAAACTTTTAAGCTGGACATTGCCAATTTTTTTCTGAAGATGTAATTCGTATATCTTCGCTCCTATTTCGCTATACAATTCGTCGATATTTTTTTCTGTCTGTCTTATCTCTGTTCTAAATTTAGTGATCTGACCAAACTCCTTGGCCTCCGTAGTAAACCAACTCACTCCTTCCTGAGTAGTTTTTTTAGTTTTTTCTCCTAATTCATCCAGCTTTTTTCTCCAATCCTTAGCTTGTTTAGCCGTCTTTTCTACGCCACTTTGAGCACCAGCCTTGATACCCTCACTTAGTTTGTCCAATTTTCTCCCAAGTTCTTCAAATACTGGCATTTATCTCACATCCTCCTCAATCTAAGATTTTTTACTTTCGCTGAGTTCCTAAGTTTCGAAAATAACTTATACTCCATGTATCAGATATATTTATTTGCCTGTTTTTTCGGCTTGTGGCTGTTGCTTTCTTTTTCTCAAGTCCGGACACCTTCCAATGGAAGGCATCTTTGCCCCTCCTATGTTGACAACATTTTTAGAACTTATTAGAGAAAACAAGAAATTATACTTATGAATTCCCTTTAATTTAGTATTAATCATAACAAATTTAAAAAAATTTGTCAAATATATTTCCGAATTAGATGGGGCGTACGCGGTAGGTGGGGTAGTAGATCATTACTAGGGAATCTTTTGGAGGGATA
>CAZQMG010000027.1:0-1930 GCA_964594375.1 uncultured Clostridia bacterium
AGTTACTATCCAGATCGGCTTGATGAGCCAACAGAGTTTGGTATTTGTCTAAATGATAGTGATTTTGAACCTTATATTGATGAGTTACTGGAAAAGCAGAATTTCGACTGCTGTAAAGAATTAATAGCACGTAAAAAATTTGATGGAAATAAGGAAGTCTGCCAAGATTTTGAAATGGTGGAAATTAAAGAAGATCCAATACTAGAGCAAGAGTTAGAAGAATTAGCAAAAAATGATAATATAAATGAAGAAACCGTTGAAGAAATATTTCTTGCGTACAGCCTTCGCAGTCGATCGGTAGAGGAATATGCAACGAAATTGGAAAGTCCAAGTTCAGAGGTTCGCCTTAAGGCTATAGAAACTCTTGCAGGATTTACATCCTTCAAAAACGAAGAGGCTTCTGAATTACTCATTAATTTTTTCAGAAATATTCCTCCCCCAAAAACTTTGCAAGAAGTTCATTCCAAGATAAAGGTTTTTGGATTTGTTAACAGAAGAGAGTTCAGAAAAGAGCTTGTACCTGTATTAGTTAAAGACCTTTATAATACATCTTCTAATAACACGACCAGACAATGGATAACAGAAATCTTTCGTTTTTTTCAAATATGTTCGATTGAAGATATAAGAGAACCCTTGGAAAAAATGTTAAAGGAAAAACGTTTTTCCTACAGAATAAAAAATAAAATAAAAGAGATTTTAGAAGAACCTGTTTCTTTTTGGTAAGAATTAAATTAACTCTTCCCTGTTAGTGACGCAGTCGCTATAGGTAGCAATCCTACTATAGCAATCAAGCAAATCCTTGCTACCATTAAATAAAAGCTAGAAGAAGCTTAATTACGGCATTTGAGGAGTTCTCTCCTTGACAAAAGTTTTTTTTGGTCTATAATGGAGTGTAGTGGTAAAAAGTGGTGCTAAGTGGAGATAGTCCGCTTAGTAGCGAGAGGGGGGATACAAGCAATGTTTATGGGAGAGTATCACCACTCAATAGATGATAAAAATAGATTAATTATTCCTTCCTCACTTCGTCAGCAAACAAAAGACAATAAAGATGAATTTGTAATTACCCGGGGATTGGAGCAGAGTTTATTTCTCTATCCTACCTTGGAATGGCAGAGTTTGGGAGAGCGACTAAAAAACCTATCCACCACCAAATCCAATTCCCGGGCTTTTGTAAGACTCCTCTTCTCAGGAGCTCATCCCGTCCAACCAGATAGCCAGGGTAGAATTACCTTACCGCAAGGGTTAAAAGACTTTGCTCAAATTGAAGAGAAAATAGTTATTATTGGTGCTTTCAATAAGATAGAAATCTGGAGCGAAGAAAGGTGGGAGAAATATTATAAACAGCAAAGGTCTATATTCGAAGAACTATCAGAAGAGATTATGGATGTGGGGATTTGAAATCTTTTCATCGAGCAGTAATGCTCAAGGAGGTCCTGTGGTGGCTTGATATAAGAGAGGGAGGTGTTTATTTAGATTGTACTGTAGGGGCAGGCGGGCATAGCAGGGCTATTTTAGATGAGATGAGAGGGAAAGTGAGAATCATAGGGATAGATAGAGATGAAGAAGCGCTTAAGATAGCCAGCCAAGAGCTAAGAGAGTACAAAGAACAAACCACACTCATCAAGGCAAATTTTAAAGAGCTGCCTCAGATTCTAAAAGAAGAGAATGTTGGCTTACTAGACGGTATTATATATGATTTAGGTCTTTCTTCAATGCAACTGGATAGTCAGACGCGGGGGTTTAGTTTTCGCTGGACTGCGTCGCTGGACATGAGGATGGATTCTTCCCAGGCCCTCACAGCTGCTCATCTGGTAGGTGAACTTTCCCAGAAAGAACTGGAAGATATTTTTTTTGAGTTGGGGGAGGAGAGATGGGCAAGGCGTATAGCAAAATTTGTAGTTGAAGAGAGAAGGCAGAATCCCATCAAGAC
>CAZQMG010000027.1:2030-17237 GCA_964594375.1 uncultured Clostridia bacterium
TTCTGACTAAAAAGGTTATCAGGCCTTCAAAGAAAGAAGTGAGGATAAATCCGAGAGCACGTTCGGCCAGGTTAAGAGTAGCAGAAAGGATATAAATGAGGTGGCTCTTATCAATTGTTATCTTTGCTTTTCTCTGGGGAGGGATGGAAGTATATCATAATACAACTTTAGTCAGAAATAGCTACGCTGTCCAGAGATTGGAAAGCAGGATAGAGACAATAGAGAAAGAAAATGGTTCATTGAAAAGGAAGATTTCTTCTCATTTATCTTTGAGAGAACTGGAGGATTATGCACGAAAAGAACTAGACTTAATAGAGCCAAAAGCAGTAAGATATATCAAAAAAGAATCTGATGGAAAAAAAGAATCGCCTTCTTTTTGGATTGAAATATGGAATCGTCTTAAAGAGTTAGTAAGGGGAGACATTTTTGAGCAAGCAGAATAAGAAAGTTCATATTTATTTGCCCTTTTTCCTTATATGTTTTGCTTTTTTGGTTATCGTGGCTCGCCTATACAGTCTACAGATTATTGAACATGAAGAATTCAAACAGCAGGTAAGTAAAAGCCAGGTCAGAAAAGTTGATATTTTGCCTGAAAGGGGGATAATCTATGACCGTAATCTAGAAAAATTAGCCATTAATATTCCTTCTTATTCTCTTTATGCCTGCCCTAAAAAAATCTCTCATCCGGAAGAAGTAGCTGGAAAGTTATCTTCTATTCTGGGAATGAAAAAATCCTCTCTTGTTAAACAACTAAAAAAAGAAAAGGTTTTCCTCTGGTTAAAGAGGAAGCTTCCTCTCATTAAAAAAGAGATGATTGAGACTCTTGCTCTGGAAGGAATAGGTTTTGTGGAAGAAACTGAGAGATTCTACCCCCAGAAGGAACTCGCTTCTCATCTTTTGGGTTTTACAGGAATAGACAATCAGGGACTAGCCGGCCTGGAGCTTTACTATGAGGAGGAGTTGCGAGGAAAAAGAGGTCATTTTTTAATAAGAGAAGATGCTCTGGGCTACGAAATTCCTCTTACCAGAAGAGTTACCCAGGGTCTCGTCTCCGGTATGGACCTGGTTTTAACCATAGACAATATTATCCAGTCCATTGTAGAAAAGGAGATATCTTTAGCTCTTGAAGAAACTGAGGCTATATCTGTAGAGGCGTTGTTTATGGACCCTCAAACAGGAGAAATACTCGCTCTTGCCAACAAGCCTGATTATGATCCCAATCATTATTCTGATTTTTCTCCTTTTTTCAGAAGAAACAGAGTAGTTCACTCTATTTATGAGCCTGGTTCAACTTTTAAGCCCATCACTGCCAGTGCTATCCTGGAAGAGGGACTAATAACTATGGAAGAGAGTGTTTATTGCGAGGGAACTATAAAGATAGCCAGCCATACTTTCCATGATTGGAAACCATTTAATCAAGATTTTACTCTGGCTGACATTTTGCAGAATTCTTCTTCCATAGGGATGATTAAATTAGCCAGTAGAATGGATAAAGAAATTTTCTCAGAGTACCTTCACCTTTTTGGTTTTGGAGAAAAAACGGGTATTGACCTTCCTGGGGAAGCGAAGGGAATAGTTAGGACCGCTTCTTCATGGTCTCTCACCGACCTTCCCGCTATTTCCATTGGTCAGGCTATTGCTGTTACCCCCCTACAAATTCTTACTGCTTTCTGCGCTTTGGTAAATGGAGGTGAGTTATTAAAGCCTTATTTAGTTAAATACATACGTAATGCGGAAGGGAAAAGAGTAAAAGAGAATAAACCTACTGTGGTAAGAAGAGTAATATCTCCTTCTACTTCAGTCCAGATGAGAGAATTATTGGAACAAGTGGTGGAAAAAGGAAGTGGAAGCAGAGCAAAGATAGAAGGATATTCAATTGGAGGAAAAACAGGGACAGCACAAATTCCCGCCTCGACGGGAAGAGGATATGTTCCCAATAAATATATTTCCTCCTTTATGGGCTGTGCCCCCGTAGCTTCGCCTGGGATTGCTGGAATAGTAATTATCAAAGAACCTACGGGGGCATATTATGGCGGAGAGATTGCTGCTCCTCTTTTCCAGAAGATAATGAAGAGAGTTTTGCCTTACTTGGGCATTCTATCTGAACAAGAAGAGTGGGTTACGGTAAGGGCATCTTAGCAAGAGAGAATAGTATGCATCTTGGAGAACTTATTGCTGATTTGGAAATAGCCAGAATAAAAGGTGAGGTTAATCTGGAAGTAGAGGGACTAGCTTATGATTCGAGAAAGGTGGAGAGCAATTTTATCTTTGTAGCTATTTCTGGATTTAAACAAGACGGCCATCAATTCATTGCTCGGGCCATAGAGAAAGGAGCTCGAGTTATAGTGATGGAAAAAGATGTATCTATTTCCATTCCGCAAAATGTAGTTCTAATAAAGGTTCCTTCCTCACGTTTGGCTTTAGCTCAATTGAGTAATTGCTGGTATCGGTTTCCTTCCAGGGAAATCAAGATGATTGGAATTACGGGAACCAACGGAAAGACTACTACAACTTATTTGGTGGAGTCTATTTTAAAAAGAGCAGGATTTAAAGTAGGGAAAATATCCACTATTGATTACATACTGGGAGAAGATTTTTCCCCTTCTTCTATTACCACTCCCGAATCACATGACCTACAAGGAATGCTCAAGACAATGGTAGATAGAAATCTAGATTATGCGGTTATGGAGGTTTCTTCCCATTCGCTGGCGCTTAATAGAGTAGAGGGAGTGGAGTTTGACCGGGCTGTATTTACTAATTTATCCCCGGAACATATGGATTTCCATAAAAGCTGGCAGGAGTATTTAGAAGCTAAGGTTTCCTTGTTTGAAAAGCTTGGCAAAGGAGCAAGAAAGAGAATTTCTAAGAAGGCTATAGTCAATATTGATGATCCCGTAGCTGATTATCTAATAGACAGGGTTTCCTCAGAGGTAACCACCTACGCGATTAAAAAGAAAGCTGATGTACGCGGGAGAATTTTAGAGATGACCTCCAGAGGAGTTCTATTCATTCTAGAGGGAGAGAAGAAAAAGAGGATAAATCTATCTCTCCTGGGTCTTCATAATGTCTATAATGCTCTGGCAGCAGCTTCAATTGCTCTGGAGGAGGATATACCTATTTATCTAATTGAAGAGGGACTGGAGGAGGTAAAGCGGATTCCAGGGAGGCTTGAACCTATCGACAACAAAAACGGCTTCAATATTTTTGTTGACTATGCTCACACAGAAGATGGATTGAAGAAAGTCCTGCAAACTCTGCAGGGGATTGTTAAAGGTAACCTTATAGTGGTATTTGGCTGTGGGGGAGACAGAGACGCTCAAAAGCGACCTCTTATGGGGAAGGCTGCCTTGAAACTGGCCGATTATTCAGTAATTACCTCGGACAATCCTCGCAGTGAAGATCCAGGAGATATTGTTGCTCAGATTGAAAAGGGTATAATGGAAGAGGGGGGTAAAAAAGGAAGGGATTATTCGATTGTAGTTGACCGAAAGGAGGCGATAAAGTCAGCCCTGGAAAAGATGCAAAAGGAAGACACCCTTCTAATTGCCGGTAAGGGGCATGAGAAAGTGCAGATTTTCAAAGATAAAGTAGTAGAATTCGATGATAGAAAAGTAGTACGAGAACTTCTTGGAGCGTAATAATTCATATGTGCTGCCGAAGGTGCTGGACTGCAAGGTAGCACAGCCAAAGCCTGATGAGTGAATGGTGAATAGGGAATAGTGAATGGTCAAAAAACAAAAACGGGGAATGCGATTCACGAAATACGATTCACTAGACCAGTAACAGAGAGAAATCGTCTTAACGCATAATGTTGCTAGAACAGTACTAATATAGTATAATAGACCTATGTCTCAAGCAGGACTTTCCATCAAAGAGATATTAGAAGTTACAGAGGGAAAGCTCATATCCAAGAAAGGGTTCTCACCCTCCTTTATTCCTTCCCGTAAAATCTCTACTGATTCGCGAAAGTTGAAAAAAGGGGACTTTTTCATTGCTCTACAGGGGAGGAGATTCAATGGTCATAGGTTTATCGAAGAGGTAAATAAAAAAGGTGCTTGTGGGGCTATTATTTCCGAGCCGGCTCCTCTTCCTTCTCCTCATTTCTTTTTTATTGAAGTGGAAGACACCCTTTTTGCTTTACAGGAAATAGCTCTCTATTATCGTAAGAAGTTTTCTCTCTCTTGTGTAGGGATAACGGGCAGTAATGGAAAGACCACTGTGAAGGAGATGGTCTGGCAGATTGTCTCTTCTAAGCACTCCACCTTAAAATCGGAAGGAAATTTCAATAATCAAATTGGAGTCCCCCTTACTTTATTTAAACTCTCTCCTTGCCATAAATGGGCGATTCTGGAGATGGGTATGAACTCAAGGGGAGAAATAGCACGTCTGGCAGAGATAATCGAGCCGAACATTGGAGTAATCACTAATATTCATCACTCTCATATTGGTCCTTTGGGTAGCCTGGCAGAAATAAAAGAGGCTAAGGCAGAGTTGATTCCCTGGCTAAATAAAAATGAGGCAAACTGGTTAGCCTTAAATAAGGATAATTATTGGACTTCTGAATTGCAGAGAAGAGCTAGATGCAGAGTGATTACTTTTGCTATAGAGAATCAAGCTGATGTAAAAGCTCATAGTATAGTTAGCGGCAAGGGGCGAATAAGTTTCACTTTAATCTATAGAAAAAATAAGATACCTGTTTCTATTGCCATCCCGGGATTATATAATATTTACAATGCTTTAGCTGCTTCGGCAGTATCTTTGGTTTTAGGTATCTCTCTTCCGGATATTGCCCAATCTCTGGCCAGTTTTAAACTTCCTCCTATGCATTCACAGCTCTACATCCTTGATGACTGTCAACTCATTGATGATTCCTATAATGCTAATCCAGAGTCTATGAAAGAAGCCTTGAAGCTTCTTCAGGAAAGAGGCGGGCAGCGGAAGATAGCTATTCTGGGGGATATGTTAGAGCTGGGAAATGAAGCAGGCTTATATCACTATCAATTGGGTAAGCAGGCAGGAGAATCAGACATTGACGTTTTATTTGTTCTAGGGGAATTTTCCAGAGAGGTGAGTAGGGGAGCCAGGGAAGCAGGGATAAAGAATGCTTTTTTCTTCCAGGACAGAGAAAAGCTAAAGAATGAACTCTTCTCTTATCTTAAAAAAGGAGATTCTCTTTTAGTTAAGGGCTCAAGAGGTATGAAAATGGAGGAAATTGTGAAAGATTTGAAGGAGAGATTATGTTGTATTTCTTGATTTCTTCTATTTCTGTGCGAGCAGGAGCAGCGGGTTTGCTCTCCCTTGTTTTGAGTTTATGGATGCTCAAGGCCTTCATCGATAAATCCAAAAGAGAAGGGTGGGTTGATTACATCCGCTCATATACTCCTGATAGCCATGAGATGAAGAAGGGTATCCCTACAACCGGTGGGATATTTATTATTGCTTCTGCGGGGTTAGCTATTCTGTTTTTTGCTAATCTGAAAAGTAGATTCCTTCTTATTTCTCTATTGGTCATTTTTTCTCTTGCTCTGGTTGGATTTCTAGATGATGCTTTAAAAGCCAGAAGGGAAAGTTCGCGTGGATTGAAAACCCGCTATAAATTGCTTATTCAATTTGTTTTTGCCTCTCTGGTTGCTTTCTATCTCTATTATCAGCCGGGATTCAGTAAATATTTGAACATTCCTTTTACCAGGCTCAGTCTAAGTCTTGGATGGTTATATATTCCTTTGATTATATCCATAATTGTCGCTACCCCCAACAGTGTTAATCTTACTGATGGACTTGATGGATTAGCTGCTGGATGTGTATTAATTGCTGGCTTAGGTTATGCTTTTCTTTCTTATCTTGCTGGTAGCGGTCTTTTTTTCCGTTACTTGAATATCAACTATGTTTCTGGAGCTGGTGAACTGATGGTTTTTTGGGGAGCTTTGCTGGGGGCAATTGTTGGTTTCCTCTGGTATAATACTTACCCAGCGCGGATCTTTATGGGAGAAACAGGAGCCCAGGTTTTAGGAGGGGCTCTGGCCATTACAGCTATTTTGATAAAGCAAGAAATCTTGCTTATTTTAATAGGAGGAATTTTTGTTATTGAGACTCTTTCGGTTTTTTTGCAGGTTTTCTTCTTTCAGACAAGGGGTAAGCGAATTTTCAGGATAAGTCCTCTTCATCATCACTATGAACTGAAGGGAATGGAGGAGCCTAAAGTAGTGGTTCGTTTCTGGATAATAACCGCCCTTTTAGCTTTGCTTGGGTTGAGTAGCTTATTATGGAGATAAATTCGTTGCTGGTTGCTTGTCGCTAGTTGCTCGGAAGGAAGAAAAGACAATGTCATTGCGAGGTGTAGCCGAAGCAATCTAATGACAGAAAAAAGTATGAGTTCTGGATACTCGATTCTGGATACTCGTGTCCTCTCCCCTTGGGGGAGAGGACTAAGGTGAGGGGGAAATGTTACTTAAAGGTAAAAAGGTTCTGGTATTGGGGATGGGGGTCAGTGGGGTAGCAGCGGCTCATCTTCTAAAAGATGAGAAAGCGATAGTAACAATAGGAGAGATAGAAGATAGTGAAAATAAACGAGGTGAAGCGAAAAAGTTGAACCAGAAAGGAATAGAGGCAATCCTGGGGCCTCATCCTCTGAGTCTACTTGAGGGAAAAGAGCTTATTGTTGTTTCTCCTGGAGTTCCCCTTACTATTCCCTTGCTCCAGAAAGCCCGCCTCAGAGGCATTCCCATACTGGGAGAACTGGAACTCGCCTTTCGTTTCTTAAGAGGGAAATCTCTGGTGGCTATTACTGGAACAAATGGAAAAACCACCACTACTTTTCTTACCGGGAAAATTCTGGAAAAGGCAGGTAAGGATGTTCAAATAGCGGGGAATGTGGGTATTCCCTTAGCAAAAATAGCCAGAGGAAAGAGTGAGATAATAGTTGCTGAGGTAAGCACTTTTCAATTAGAAACTATAGATAAATTTTCACCTTACATTTCCTGTATTCTCAATATTGCCCCTGACCATCTTGATCGACACTTGAGCTTAGAAAATTATAGTGATTTGAAAGCTCGTATTTTTCTTAACCAGAAGAATAAAGATTTCACTGTTTTGAATAGGGACGATGCCAGAGTTTATCCATTTGCTTCTAAAACAAAGGCACAGGTTATATTTGTGAGCAAAAAGAATAACTTAGAAAAGGGGGTTTTTCTTCAGGATGCTCGCATAAAAAGACGATTTGATAAGGAAGAAGAGATTGCCTCTTATAAGGAAATAACCTTTGCTGGCTCTCATAACTTAGAGAATATTCTTTCTTCTGTTGCTATTGCTTCACTCTATGGAATAGAGGCGGAAATCATTAGAGAGGCTCTAATGGAATTCAAAGGACTGCCCCATCGAGTCGAATGGGTGGGAGAAGTAGAGGGGATAGAATTTATTAATGATTCTAAAGCTACTAATGAGGATGCCGTGAGGAGTTCTTTAGAATTCAGAAGCAAGAAGACGATTTTGATTATGGGAGGAAAAGATAAAGGAGCTGATTTCTCTTCTTTGAAAAAAATTGTGGGAGAAAAAGTGAAAAAGCTAATCCTGTTGGGTGAAGTAAAGAGAAGTATAAGAAATCAACTCAATGATCTATGTCCCATCGAAGAGGTACAAGACATAAGAGAGGCGGTTAGGCAGGCATTCAAGGATGCTCGGAGAGGAGACTCTATTTTGCTTTCTCCTGGTTGTGCCAGTTTTGATCAATTTAAGGATTATAAGGAGAGGGGAGAAGTCTTTAAAAGAGAAGTAAGGAGACTGGAGAAGGAAATTGAAAGAAGATAGCCATATTGATTACTTACTTCTCTTTACCACTTTTATTTTGTTAGGAATAGGGCTAACAGCCCTTTTCAGTGCTAGTGCTGCCTTTGCCTATGTAAATCGTGGTGATCTTTACTTCTACTTAAAGCGGCAGTTAGTCTGGCTTGCCATAGGCATTATCTCTCTCTGGTTATCAGCCAAGTTCAACTATAGGAAGTATAGAGTTCTATATAGACCCTTTCTTTTTCTTACCTTTCTCTTTCTTTGTATGGTTTTTGTGCCGGGGATTGGTGAAGAGTCAAGAGGAGTTTATCGTTCTATAGGAGTAGGATTCATTTCTTTCACCCCCAGTGAGATAGCTAAATTAGGTGTGGTCATTTATCTTTCTTTCTCCCTCGTGAAAAAGAAAGATAAAATGAAAAGTTATATTAGTGGCTCTCTTCCTTATTTCATTATTTTAGGAGTTATATCTATTCTGGTAGTTATGGAGCCAGATCTGGGTTCAGCTTTGATTATAGCTGTGATTGCTTTTATTCTCCTTTATGCTGGAGGAGCTCGCATCTCTCATTTGCTTTATACTATCTTTCTGGCTTCAGTGCCTTTATACTTTTCTATTTTCGAGGTAGGCTATCGTAAAAGCAGAATAATGAGTTTTCTTAACCCTGAGCAGGATCCTCTAGGAACAGGATTTCATTCAATTCATTTAAAATCATCTCTAGGTTCAGGTGGACTGTGGGGCTTAGGTTTGGGCCAGGGAAAAGAGAAACTTTTCTATCTTCCTACTCCTCATACAGATTCCATCTTTGCTGTTATCGGCGAGGAATTGGGCTTTGTAGGTACCTTCTTCATTGTAGCCTTATTCTTTTTTATTGCTTATAGAGGTTTGTGGATTGCCCGAAAGGCTTCTGATGACTTAGGAAAGCTTTTGGCCCTGGGGTTAACTTCTTTGATTTGCGTACAGGCCATAGTCAATATGGGGGTGGCTACTGTGCTCTTGCCTACTACGGGAACAACCCTTCCCTTTATCAGTTACGGGGGTTCTTCTCTACTGGTTAGCTTAGTTGCCATTGGAATTCTTTTGAATATATCCAAAAATAGTGGATAGAACTCCTCTCCTTATTTTTCATTTTCTTATCAGAACCTCTCATTTTATCCCACTTTTCCCTGAGCTCCCAAGATCAGTATCTACTTTCAATTTTTCCGTAACACAAGATTTTTGGGCTCTTGACGAAGTCAATAATTTCTGAGGTTCGGAAAACTCGACATTTTCGAGAGTCATTGAGCATATTTTTTTGTGATTGTGGCAAGTGAAATTATTCTTGCAACTCCACGTCAAATGAGAGTTTGAGCCGAAATTTGTCGAGAGTTCTGCCTCCAAACTTATTAGTATCAGTTAAGAATCTTTGGGCAAGCTGATTCATCCGATCGGCTCCCAGGTCTTTTATCTTAACTAAAATGGTATCATTATTTACTAGCTTAACCTCGGTAGTTCGCTCGGGGATCATTCTCATAACTTGATAACAGTCTTTTCTGGTATAATAAGAAGAGAAGGCTTTTGTCATCTCTTGCTCTATGTTGTAAGCAACTATCTTGATAAGATCAAAGAAGCGCTTTTTCTCAAAGTCACAGATAGAAAACCTTCTCTTGCTATATACCTCAAGAGCAGAGATGCGAGGAGGTAATTTTTCCATCTCTTTATTTATTTGAGCTATTCTCTCTTTTAAGATTTTCATTTCATTAATAAGTGATGCCTGTTTTTGTTTATATTCACCAAGAGAGATAGCATTTTTCTTTTTAGTAGTAAATCTAGTAACAAGCGTCTTTCTCTTCTTAGCAAGCTCAACTTGCAGTTTCTTTTTAGCTCTCTTGGCTCCAAGAAGTTTAGGATTCTTGACCAGAGGCTGATTTTCTAGCTCCTCAATGTCATAACCAGGAAAATAATCAAGATGATATCTTTCTTTCATTATTTTGAAAAAGTTCTCCTGACCCCAACGGCCAAACATAATCTGAACTGCCTTTTTAGCCTGGGAGCTAAAGTCGTTGGTAAGAATCTGGGATCTTTTCTTGCTCTTAGGGTGAATAACGCTAAGAGAGCGGATTTTTCCATAATCTTCTAGGAAGATAGTCTCATCCAGATATTTGACTATCATCTTCTCATATTTTAGTTTAACTAAACAGGCTTTGAATTCCTCTTCGGGTATTTCATTTGTTCCGACAGGAATATTCTTTCGCCAGGTGTAGAACAACACTCGATACTTTGTATCTAGCTCTTTGAAAAAAGGAGCACTCCATCCTCCCTTCTCAAAACAGATCTTAAGAGGTTCTATCTTAGGAGTGTATTCTTTAATGATTTGCCTGGTCTTAGCTATTAGCTCGGGGATAATCCTGATTAAATCTACTTGGGCTTCCTTAAGCATAAAGAAGAGGGGACTGCCACTTTTATCGTTCACAAAGTAATGTAGATTACCCTTCATGGCTAATCGTATGGTAGTATAGAAGCCTTTAGTTAGATTCTCTAATCCATGATAGGGAATAAAGTGACCATCGAAGTAAAAGATGCCTATCTGAACGATCTTGCATTTTAAGAACCTCTGAGCAAAGCTAAGCATGAGCTCTTCAGTCTTATTCAGAGAAGATATATCGTCAAAGAACTTTCTGTAGGTTTTGGCAGAAAAAGAAGTGGCTCTTCCCAAAAGAATTCCAAAGTCTTCTTTGAAAAACCTATCGAAGGCCTCTATTGATCTTACTCCTAGGAGAGCTCCATAAAGTAGAGAATAGCAGATCTCCTTAGAGCTAATCTCACGAGTATTCAGAGGAGATAGATATTCTTCCATAAGTGAGCCGAACTCTAGTTTCTCTATGAGATGGTTATAGATCAAGATTCCCCCATACTGGCAGATACAGCCTTTGGAGAGTCTTTTTAAATAAAACTGGTCAACTCTATTAAGGCAAGTAGGGTCCTTCGTTAAAGAAACTGTATCCTTTCGAAGAGAAGAAGTCCTGTTTACCGCAGGTGAGAAAGAGCTTGAAAGACTAGAGCTAAAGTTTAGCTCTAGCTGTTTATTCTCTTTTTCCTGAAGGAGATCAAATTACAACTGAGCATAAGAATAGTTTGTCTCAGCTTGTTTCTTAAATCCTCCTTCTTCTAAGACTCTACCGATGCTTCTTTGACTAACAGGCTCACCAATTCTGGTGCTGACTATCTGAGATAGTTCGTTTTCTGAGAGTTTTCCCTGAGATAGAACAGCTTCCTCGTAGATGATTCGTCTTACTGCTGGGGTAAGAATACGAGCATCTTTAGGACCTTTTTTAGTCTCAAGAAAAGATAGATCTCCTTTTCTTTCATAGGAGCGGACGAGATTAGATATTGTGTTAGGATGAACCCCAAAACTTTGAGCAACCTGTTTCTGATTAGCAAAGCCGTTAAGATATAACTGTAGCATTGCAATCTTCTGGGAAATTAAATCTTCTTCCCTATACTGCATAAAAGGTATCTTGCAGCAAAGAACAGTTATTCGACCTTTTCGTTTTAAGATCTTGACTTTGGAATTAACAGGAACAACATGGTTCTTGAAGTGTTTAAATAGAAAGAGCATTTTTCTCACCCTCTGAGTGTTTTGTTCTGATCATATCAGAAACTTTCCTCAGAGAAAGTGAGAGAAAAATCTAATCACAACAAATTATGCTCGAACTTATGCGGGTTTCAGAGGCTAAAATCCAGTTTTCCGAACCTCAGAACCTCAGAATTTCATAAAAATTATTAAGGGCAAGTCTATTCCTTCCAGAGGAGTAGTCATGGAATATTTAATAGATGAAGAAATCAGACGTGAAATTTCTAGAGAACTTCTGGGATTAGACTGGGTAGAGCCATTGGAAGATAGTAATAAATATTTGAAGAACTATATCCAGTTCTGGTACAGAATGGGCTATGATTATGTAAGATTTGAAACTAATGCAGGATTTACAGGAGGAAAAGGAAGAAAAACAGATGATACCGCTCGCCTTTCCAGAGGGGTGAGAGAGTGGGCTGAGGAAAAGAATGGCGTCGTCACCTGTAGGGAAGATTTTGAAAATTACCGCTGGCCGCAAATGAAAGATTTTGATTTTTCTCCTTATGAGTTTATAAGCCAGAATTTACCCTCTGGTATGGGATTTATTGTCTCTCACGGGGGAGGAGTACTGGAAAATGTAATCTGGCTTATGGGCTACGAGAGCCTTTCTTATGCTTTATATGACGATCCCGATTTGATTGAAGCTATATTTAATAAAGTTGGTCAGACAATATATGAATTTTACAAAAATATCGTTGAAATTCCCAATATTTATGCACTTTTCCAGGGAGATGATATGGGATTTAAAACGGCTACTCTTATTTCACCCCAGACTCTGCGAAGATATGTTCTTCCCTGGCATAAGAAGTATGCCCAGCTTGCCCATAAGCACAATGTACCTTATTTACTTCATTCTTGCGGGAACGTAGAAGTAATTATGGATGACTTGATAGAGGATGTGAAAATAGATGGCAAGCATTCATTTGAAGATGAAATCATCCCCGTAGATAAGTTTTATAAAAAATATTCAAATAAAATTGCCGTTTTAGGGGGAGTAGATATAAATGTCTTGGCCTCTTACGAGGAAAATAAGCTGCGAGAATACATAAGAGGTATCCTTACTAATTGTATGGCCAAAGGAAAGTTTGCTCTGGGTTCTGGCAATTCTATTACTAACTATATCCCGGTTAAAAATTACCTGATAATGCTGGAAGAGGGTCTGAATTTTGGAACTGCATAACTGAAAAATAAGGAGAAGAAGAGGGTGGAGCTGTTCCATTCTGATGGTAACCTGGTAGGTATTATGCCAGATGGGGGATGATTTAGGCACGTAAGCTGGTATGCAAATCTCGCCAGATATGTACCGGCGTTTTTTTTAAGCCGAGACGCCAAAAAATTTATCGCTATGTCAAAGATAATTCTGATATGGCTGTGTTTCTACATAGCTGTGGTAGTATTTCAGCTGTGATTGGTGATTTCATAGTCATCGGAGTGGACATCGTAAATCCTGTTCAGACATCAGCCGCTGATATGGAACCGAAGAAATTGAAGGTGAGAGGAATTAACCAATTAACCAGCTAGACACAGCGAGGCAAAAAAAATTGTCCTGAGGCATTTCTTGAGGGAGGCATAAAGAATGAATCAAAGAGAAAATATATCAAGCGTTGTAGATGTAAGTTGGGAGTCTGCTGAAAATATGAAAATTGTCTAGATACATCAATCTGAGGAATTAATATGACTTCGCGTGAAAGAGTAAAACGAGCTCTTACCTTTAGCTCTATTGATAGGATACCGCGTGACTTATGGATACTTCCTATAGCTTTAAAAAGATATGATAAACAGATAAAGGCTATTCTAAAAAAGTTTCCTCCGGATATAGAAAAATTAGGATATAATTTCTTCAATAAAAATCGCATTAAAGAAGATCCTTATAAAATAGGAACCTATATGGATGAGTGGGGATGCATCTTTAAAAATGTCCAGGAGGGGATAATAGGTGAAGTGAAAGAGCCTATAATAACGAATTTAGCTGACATAAATAAAGTTAAGCCACCTTATAAACTTCTGGATATTTTAAGTAAAGGTAGAAAGCAGATAAATAAAAACTGTAGGAAAAGTGATAAGTTTATTCTGGGAGGATGGGCCAATCCTTTTGAGAGAATGCAGTGGTTAAGGGGTACACCCAACTTATATATGGATATTATAGACCAACCCCCTCAATTTTTTGAATTAAGGGATATAGTGCATAAATATTTTTTGAAGGAAATTAAAATATGGACAGAAACAGAAGTCGATGGTGTTATATTTGCCGATGATTGGGGTGCTCAAAACTCGCTTTTGATATCTCCCAAACTATGGAAAAATTTTTTTAAACCTCTTTATAAGGATTATTGTAATCTCATCCATAGTGCAGGCAAATTTGCTTTTATGCACTCAGATGGATATATATTTGATATCTATGAGGATTTAATTGAGATAGGTGTAGATGCTATTAATTCTCAGCTTTTCTGCATGGACATTGAAAAAATCGGGAAAAAATTTAAAGGAAGAATTACTTTTTGGGGTGAAATGGATAGACAGCATATACTTCCTTCTAAAAATTCGAATGATGTTAGAGAAGCCGTAAAAAGACTAAAACAATTTCTTGATGGAAAGTGTGGAGGGATAATTGCTCAATGTGAGTTTGGCGCTGCTGCCAGATTTGAAAATGTAAGAATGATGTTTGAAGAATGGGAAAAGTATAAATAATCCCTTTCAAGTAAGTTAACAAAAAGTGTTTAATAAAGTGAAAGGGGATCTATAGAAAATATCAAAGCGACCTTCGATGCCATGGAAAAGTATTGTACCTATTATCAATGATTTACAAATAACAATATAATGCTGTACAATTAGAATATCCTGTTCTTTATGCAAGAGAATCATATGAGATAGAAGGAGATTACAGAGATGTTCTGTTTATGGAATCACTAGCAATGCACCAGGACAAATGGTGGCTTTACTATGGTGCCTCTGAGAAATATATTGCTCTGGCAACAGCACCAATTAACTAAACGTTGATGGCTGACCGATAAAAGATGTCTCAAGATGAAGGAGTTCTACGAGGGAGAAAATCAGATTCTTAAGGTGGAGCCGGTGAACTCGGATGTAGGTGTCCTAGCAGCCTCTACCTAAAGAGCTTCCTTTCTCTGGGTAATTCTCAATAGGAAAAGTCTATTCTTTTGTTGGGTTCCTCTCTCTTGTCAATATGAGGAAGAGCAGATTTTTCCACTTTTTGCCTCATTTTGGAGCAAGAAAGGGCTTCATTAAGGCCTTATAGGGGCTAAGTTTTGGCCCAGTCAATGTTTTACCCTGCTTGAAAATTCAAGGGGCCAAGAAGGAGCTTGATGATCTCTCTGTAATCGAGACTAATAAAGCATTTGAGTCAGTGGAACCTTTGATATGAAGTAAGTGGGTCTCCTGAAAGAACTAATCACAATTATTTAACTGACGATTCTCGAAAAATCATTTTAAAAATAATTCCTTCATCTTGGAGGAAATTTACAGAAAAAATTGGACTTGACTCAAAACAGCTAAAGAATACGGGAAATATTAAGGAAAAGTAGTTAATCGGTAGTAACTGTTCACTTATCAGTATGGAAACTAACGAGACAAGTGGTAATCCTTTTTTGGCCTGGGCACAATTAATAAAGGCCTATAAACAGATTAAACAAAAAGACTATTAACCTTTTTAGTTATCTAAAATTGTCCAAAAAGGAGAGTTCAGTAAAAAAAGTTGGGGCATAATTGATGCAGAAGACAAGTCAATTTCACTGAAATACTTGCAAATAAAGAGTTTAGGAAAGAATTAGTAAAAACTCTTAACAATACTTTCAAAATA
>CAZQMG010000028.1:0-10765 GCA_964594375.1 uncultured Clostridia bacterium
CCAGGACCTTTTATTGGGCTTCGAATAGATGTCAAGGTACATCTTGGCAAAATCATCAAATAGTACCTTTTTGGTTCTTTTGATGTCGAAGAATTTGTCTTCGGCTATCTGAACTTGTCTCTTCTGAAATACGAGTTCTGCCTGGCGTCTATTAGGACCTATCTTTTCCCTTTTACGTCTTCCCTTCACGTAATAGTCAATGTACCAATTCTTGCCTTTCTTGAAAACACCCATTTTCTTCTTCCAACATTTGTATTATATTTTTAAACCGCGTTTAGTCAAATTCTCTTTCATCTTCTATTTTCAGCGGAATTCCTTTTCTTCGACGCTATTCTCCTTAATCCATTCCTCAATCTTTTGAACATCAAACTTCGTCAAACGGCCACATTTGACGAAGGGTATTTTTTTTTGGCTAACCCAGGAATATGCGGTGTTTACGCTGATCCCCAACATGTTCGAAAGCTCCTGAGCATTTATTAATCGTTGATTCACTGGCTTGATTATATTCATAATCCCATAATCTTTCTTGACCTCTGCTCTGAGTTCATAGACTATTCCCGCTATTCATAGAAAAGATAGAAGTACAGTCCTTGAATGTTTCGTGGATTTCCCTGTTTACCGAAAGTAAATGCGATAGCGCTCATTGTTTTACTATAGCAAATAAACAAAAAAAGTCAACCTTTCTATTTTAATAGTCGCAAAGAATCAAGGTTCATTAACACCAAATTATACAACGTGGCGTTATATCCCGTAGTTCCGTCATGCTTGCGGCTGGCTCCGAAGCCTTCCTTAATTCCAGCTCCCTTCACCAAAGACTTGATAATGGACGTAAGACTCTTGCATCTTTCTGTTATTCCTGGCTCCAAGAACTCTAAAAAAGCGATTACCTTGAGGATCATCTCCTCATAACGGTTGAATCGTTTAACTCCGTCTATGATCTCTGGGATTATGAGACCGTACTCCTCAGTTTTTTCTATAAGTTTCCGAGCATTTTTTGAGGAAGTAAGTCGCACCAGAGCCTCGGTATCATACAGTTTCTCTTTCTTTTTCTCTCCGTCCAGACGTTGGTAGAAAAAATCCAATTGGATATCAAGGGCGTTCCTTCTCCTGCGGGTTTCTACGGTCCGCACAAAGTAGGAGACTCTTTCTGCACGCGATTTATTCTTGTTGCCCAACTCTTCCAATTCTCTTTTGACGTACGCTACCCGCTCTCGCATCTTGGGAATGGAAACACCCGCTATAGAGAGTTCCTTTAGAAACCTTACCCAACTAATATTCTCTTCATCATAGAGCCTTTGACCACCCTCAGTTCTTGCGGCTGGTTCTAGTAGACCTTGTTGTTCCCAAAATCTGAGGGTTACAGCAGAAACATTGTTTTTGGGGTATTCCCAGGCCAGTCTCTCAATAACATCACCCATCTTATGCAATTCTTCCTTCTTCATTTAGGTAATTACCTCTGTTACTATAGCTTTCACCTTATATTATATACTTTTATTCTCCAGTGTCAAGTGTATATTATCCAGGCACCAAGGAAGGGATGAAAAGGACACCAAAAACGGCTGCTACAGAAGCATTCTCTCCTACTGAGAATTTGTCAGCAAATCGCGCTTGGATTAGATAACTATTAAATTTAGTCTATAGGCTAAATTAATTGCCCATTCAGTTTGAGGTATGCCTCAACGGTTGAGTACGGAGATAACTGGTCGAAATGTGGTGTGCAAGGTTTTGACGAATTACCCCAACCATCTAGTCGAATACAGGAGAAAAAAGCCGGACCATACCACTGTTAGGTCTTTCTGTTGCCAACTAAATGCGTATTTGTTTTTGGTTAAGGATTCTATTTCGATAAAAGTAATCTCATCTTTAAGTGAGACTTCCTCTCTCCCTTTTGCCTGGATACTGACAGAATATCCCAAGAGTATCAAGGCTACTGCTAAAGTGCCTATGAAAATGAATCTTTACTTGATTCTCCTTTTCATCTTTTTATCCTTACATATTGTCTCTATTTTACTATTGAACAGGAAAAGGTCAAAAAGAAAAGCAAGAAGAATAACTCTATCCCCTTTGTCAGAAAGCAATACAAGTATTCTAGCCTTACCTTACAAAATATCATATCTGTCAGGTTGATCTTTCTTCCTGTAATAATTCCCCATTGTCTCGGTAGTCCGAGAGAGTTTTGGTAGAATTGCAGTATGCGTACTTTCGGGATTCTTAGGTCTCCTTCCCCCGTGCTTTTGGAGGTATTAATCGTGATTTTTGAAAATAATTTTTTGTAGGTCTTGTAACCGAAGAATATAGAATTCATCTTTGCCTTGACCTACAGGAACTAAGCCATGCAGAACTCAGCTGAATATAAGTTTCACTTAAAACAAATCCCTAAAGAACAAAGACCGAGGGAGAAGTTGATCAAATATAGCCCTGATGTCCTTAAAAATGAAGAACTTATGGCTATCATTCTAAACATAGGTTATAGGGAAGAGACAGTAATGGAGCTTTCTCATCGCATCATCAAAGAATACGGCTCCAAAGCCATGGCTCAGGAAAAAAACGTGGGGCGATTAATGGAGAATTTGGGCATTCCTCTGGTAAAGGCTTGCCAGATAGTTGCTTGCTTTGAACTGGGAAGAAGATTCTTTGAAGAAGAACCGGGCAGGTTCCCTACTATTAGAAGTCTAGAGGATGCCTACAGATATCTTAAAGGGATGAAAAAACTTAAGAAAGAGCAATTTCGTGGATTATATCTCAATACAAGAAACAAGATTATTCATGATGAGATTATATCCATTGGGACCCTTACGGCAAATTTAGTGCATCTACGGGAAGTATTCCAGCCAGCTATTGAGTATCTAGCCGCAGGTATAATTATTGCTCATAACCATCCTTCCGGGGACCCTAGCCCTAGTAAAGATGACCTGGCAGTAACCAGACAGATGGTAGAAGTAGGAAAAACAATGGCTATCGAGGTTCTTGACCACATTATCATCGGCAATGAAAGACATATTAGCCTGAAAGATAAAGGATTTATGTAAATTCCTCCTGCTGCCTCCTCCCCTTCACGGTAGATATGTGGCAGAAAGACGCCTCTAGGAATTATCCTGGTCGAAATTCGCCCATTCAAATAAAACTTTATGCTGAGAAGATGATTGTAAATCGTCGATGAGATTCTCTATTTTACTCAATCCCCACCACTTTAATCTCAAACATAAGCTCTTTACCGGCTAGAGGATGATTCAAATCTAAAGTTATCTTATCCGCCTCCATTTCTATAACTTTAGCTGGTACTGTTCGTCCTTTTTCTGTTTGCATACTTATTCTTTGCCCTACTTCCGCTTTTTTCCCTTTCAATACATTTTTGTCTACTTTTTTTATCAGCTCTTCTTTTCTTTCTCCAAATCCCATCTCTGGAGAAAGTATGATATCCTTTTTCTCATTTTCCTCCATACCTATAACTTCATCATCAATCCCAGGCAAAATCTCACCAGCTCCTGCTTCAAATTCCAGAGGTTCTTTAGCTTCAGTAGCTGCAAAAACTCTACCATCCTTTAATTTGCCACTAAGATGCAGTTTCACCTTGTTTCCTTTTTTTACTGGCATATCTTCTCCTTTCTTTATTTGGCTATAGTAATTACCCTCTCCCGATTATCAATTAGTACTTTCTCAAAAGCATCAGCATAAGGGTCCATCAACTCTATATCATTGGGTGGACCTAAACCTCCATATTCATGGCCAAGAAAGAGAGTTCGAGCAATAATATCTATGGTAGCTGGATATTCTTGAGAATCATACCCTACATTTTTACGAGCCTCTTTACAGCTCCAGGGATAACTCTTTCTCCACCTTTAATGGCGAGTTTCTTTCCCATTTTTTCCTAACTCCTTCTAAATTTTTACTCTTTTTCCACTTTTTCCCGATTGGTAAATTGCCTCCACAATCTGTATATTCTTTAGTCCTTCTTCACCAAACATAATCGGTTTGGTTGCCTCCAGAATTACCTTGCTAAAATGCTCAATTTCACTTATATAAGGATCCTTAAATGTAACTGGATATTCTCTGCGTTCACCATGTATAGTTTCCTCAATTTTCTTGCCATTTATAATTCCTTCAATTTTCCCTTTCGGCCCCGTCCCTAATGCTCCGCTAATAGTCAGTCTCCCTTTATTTCCGTAAAGAAAGAGTTTATTATCACCATTGGTGCTAAAACAGTTATTGAGAAAAGCATATCCTCCCTTAGCAAATCTAAGTACGGCTACCACTGTATCCTCTACTGGATAATCGAAGGTTACGTTATCCACAAAGGCAGATACTTCAACTATATCTCCTAAAAGAAAAGTAAGTAAATCAATCGCATGGCAGCCAGAGTCCATCAGACACCCTCCACCACTGAATTTAGGATTATATCTCCAGGCTCCTTCTTTCGGTGGATTGAACCAGGAAATCTGGGCATCGGCTACTACAACTTTACCTATTACTTCTTCTTTAATCAATTGTTTTGCCCTTAGCGAACAACTATGAAAATGCATCATGAATCCAATCATTAAATTGACCCCGTTATCTTTAGATGCCTTAATCATTTCTTTACCTTCAATAGAATTCATAGACATGGGTTTATCACAAAGAATATGTTTGCCAGCTTGAGCTGTCTTAACCGTTTGCTCGCGATGTAGAAATGGTGGAGTAGCAATATACACCGCTTCTATCTCTGGATTGGATAAGAAGGCATCTAAGGCATGATAAGCCTTACTCACTCTATGTTTTCTGGCAAATCTATCACCTTTTTCAGGATCTCTGCTCATCACTCCCATCAACTGAGCATTGGAAGCGGCACTAATTGCGGGTGCTATTTTCTTACCTGCTATATTCCCACAACCTATAATTCCCCATCCGACGTTCATCTTATCCTCCCTTGTCATTTGTATGTACTCAGTCTCATCGTATTTCACCGCAGAGCACGGTCTCTCTTTTCTCCTTCTAATTCTCGTCCATTTCAAATTTCTTTGATAAAATCTCCACATCCTCAAGTTTCCCCCTGAAGGGCCCCTCTTTTTCCAACTTAAGGGTAGTCAAGGCTGCGGCAAAGCAAAGTGCTTTATAAGGTGGTAAAGTTAAGCGCTTTCCTATATAGGTAGAAATACAAGTATCACCTCGACCAGTGCGTCCTTTCAAAGACTTCGGGTGGAAAGGAGCTCGATAAAATTCTCCCTTTGCAAATAAAAGTACACCTTTCTTATGAGTTATCAAGACCTCCGATGCACCCATTTTAGCTAAGGACTTTGCAGCTATTGATAGGTCAGAAATTCCAGTTAAAATCTGAGTTTCAACCAAATCTGCTTTTAAATATTTTATATATGGTAGAGCTATACTCTTCTTATCCCAATCCCGTAAGACAAGCCGGTTGTCCTCCTTTACCCTTACAAATCCTTGAGCATCTAAGTTAAGATCCCCTATCCGGGATAGCTTCTGTATCATTTTCAGGGGAATCTCTCCTCTCCTCAAAGCACCGATATGTATTATCTTAGCATCGATGTTAGGAAAGTTCTCTTCGCTAAAAGGACCAGCAAATCCCAGGGGATAACTTTGGCGCTCATCAGGGTGCTCTGTAGAGTAAAGGTTTTTTATCCCCGTTGTCTGGGGAGCCTCTCTGGCAAATACAGGAATACCTGCTTTTTCAAAAACGGATAACTCAGAAAAATCCTCCTTAGCCAGCTTTGTTACGATAGCTATATTAAAACCCATCGCCTTAAGAGGGAAAGCACCATAATAGACAGCACCACCAAGAACATTTCTTTCCTTTCCATCCACAACATTTTTATCTTTAGAGATATGCCCCACCAAAACTATATCAAATTTCTGAGAAACCATAATTTTTCCCCCTCCCACTTAACTTCAGTTTCAATGTCTTGTTGCACTCCTTACCGGCCTCCTTCTCTAAGTAATCTTGGCTGAGATACGAAAGTTTTTTAAAATTCTGGATGAAGAATTCCAGAAAATTAACTCATTTCAGAATTTTTATATATTTAATGAAGTTCTTTTCCGTATCTCTGTATTTTCTGAATTGCCTCCACAATGCTATCCATATCTTCTCTTGTCCCTAAAAGGACGGATTGAGGAATCCAGACTCCTTGCTGGTTGCAAGCTTTTTCAGTAATCGGACACTGGACCCCGGACAAATACTTATAATATTGATTTATACGGCTTGGGCCAAAAATCTTTTGAAACTTTCGCATTCTTATGGTATTCTTAATAAATTCCTCTTTATAAAGAGGAACATAACCTGTTGAACAAGGAATTCCCTCTGCCTGTAGTGCTTTTACAAAGATATCCCTATGTAAACCAGCAAAGGCATCCGCACTATATCGGAAAATATAAAGGTGGTAAGCATGACAAGTGACAAACTCAGGAACCGATAAAGGGTTGATACCCGGGACCTGGGATAGCTTTTTTGAAAGATAGACTGCGTTATTAGATCTAAGCACCATCTGATCCGAGACACGCTCTATCTGGGCCAGAAGGATGGCAGCCTGAAATTCTGTCATTCGACGGTTAGTTCCTGGCTGGGAATGAAAATACCACATCCCTGTGCGCAGTCGGCCACAGGTATGATAATAAAAACACTTATCTATTAAAGCAGAATCATTGCTGACGATAGCGCCTCCCTCTCCGGCAGAAATATTTTTACTTATCTGGAAACTAAAGCAACCCAATTTTCCGATACTTCCTACTTTTTTCCCCTTCCACTCTGCCAGGTGGGCCTGACAAGCATCTTCAATAACAATTAGGTTGTAATTAGAGGCAATATCCATTATTGCCTCCATATCACAGGGCATTCCAGCTAGATGAACTGGTAAAATGGCTTTTGTATTAGGACTAATGTGCTCCTCAATCAAGCGAGGGTCCATACAATATGTATCTGGATGAATATCGATAAATATAGGAAGAGCGTTAACCAGGAGTACACTCATAACCGTAGACATAAAGGTATATGGTGGAAGTAATACCTCGTCTCCCGCTCCTATGCCAGCTACAGTGAGGGCAATTTCCAATGCTGTGGATCCGTTGGTGACCATAAGAGATTTCTTCACTTCACATAATTCTGCGAAGCGCTGTTCAAATTCGGATACCATGCATCCTTCATGTCTTTCCCACTTCCTGCTGCGTAGCACCTGTAGAAGGTTTTCCTCCTCTACCTTACTAAACTGTGGCCAGAAGGGAAAAGAACTACTCCTTACCGGGGAACCGCCCAATATAGCTACTTGATTTCTAACCTTCTTTTTTTTATTCATCCCATTTCCTTTCCTTGAATTATAGAAGTTTATATGTTTACCCAAGGAAATTTCCGAAAAATATTGAAAAAATTATTCAACTCAACTTCAATTTTATAGTTTGACAATCTCACCCGTAGTTAGGGATTTATCGGCTGCCAAACAGATTCGCACTGCTTCTTTGCCATCCTGACCGGTAGCCGGAATGGATGCTCCTTCTTGAACTACCTTTACAATTTGGTTAATTTCAGCTTTCAAGTCAAAGGTTTCTCCGGCTGGTCTTTCAATAACAACCTTATGTTTAACCTTATTCTGACTGTACTCCAACCAAAATTTTGGTTCAAGGGGCTTTTCTTCGGCTTCTTCCCAATGTGCCCATATAGCTCCTCTATCTCCTATAATTTTCGCTATAGTATAATATCCATATCCTGCCATACTATAGGAGAGAACAGCATAACCACCGCTAGAGAACTTGATAATACTTGAGAAATTATCTACCAGGACTTTTTTTGAAAATGAATTAGCTGAAGAATAGACAGATTGTGGTTCTCCTGTTTCCTCAAAGTACCATCGAATAAGATCAAAGTAATGAATAGGTGCGTCTAACATCCAACTACCAACCTGCTCCCTATTAAGGCGCCATTTTTTTAAACCTATAGAGGGAGCAGAACGAAAAATCTCTATATTTACAGTTTTAACAGTGCCGATTTTTCCTTCCTGAATTAACCTCTTTACTCCTCCCCAGAGAGAGGAGAGACGTAGTTCAAATCCAATGGCCAAAAATAGCCTTTTGTCTTGCTGGGAGACTTCTTGGGTAAATTCCAAGATTGAGTTACAATCTTCTACTGTTAGAACCATAGGTTTTTCTAATAGAACGTTATTTCCCGCTCGAAAAGCAGCTATTGTCGCCTCATAATGTAGATGATTAGGTAGGAGAATGTCCACAACATCCAATTCTTCCTCTTTCATTAATTCATTGTAATCCGAATAAACCTTAACTCCAAGGTCCCTTGCCGCTGTGTTACGTCTCTTTTCATCACTGTCAACAACTGCTACCAGATGTGCAGCCGGGTTCTCCTTGATAAAACAGGCATGCCATCTTGCCCATTCACCAAATCCGAGCAGTCCAAAACGCACTTCTTTCATTTTCCAAAATCTCCTTATCGTGAATCTGCAAAGCATTTCTACTTACTTCATACCTACTTTTGTGTTGATATTAAGACACACCTCCTTTTCTAGAGGTTCTTGTCTAATTGGTAACGCCGAGCGGACAACTTTCTTTTTCTGGTTACATGAATAGCAGTGGGGATTATCACACAAGAGAGCCCCTGGATCTTTTCTCAGCAAGGATGATGCTGTGTCAATAACATCTTGAGATTTCATCAATTGGCAGTTGGCCTGACCAACTTTTCCGTATCGAATCTGTCCTTTATCTTGCATTACAGGTTCCAATTTCCAAAATCCCTCGCTACAGGTGGGATAAGGAGCAAGGTCAACTTTTACCTTTTTTCCATCGGGAATTTTGACTACAGCTTGTTCGGGGAAATGGGGTGAATCCTTGACATGCAAATAGGGAAATTCAGCATATATTTCAGCTGTATGTATTGTGGTATTAACTGTATGTCCTACTCCCATAAGTAGAACATACCCATCCTGCTCTGCTAGCTTATCTATAGGACTTCCTTCCCCTACTGATCCTGTTTCTAGATGTCCACTTACCACCTCTTTGGTTTTTTCCCCTAAAACACTGACCGAATGTCGGGGATGCCAACTTCTTATTGACTTTTCTCTTAAACGGAGAGTTTCCGTTATTAAACCCATTTGTGAAGGTGTTCTTTCCGGGTCAAAGGAAGGGGTAAAGTTTGTAAAAGTGAAAGTGGGCAACATAAAAAGACCGTGTTCTCCTATAACTTCCATAACAGCATCAATGACTGTGTTTGCTCCTCCTTTAACATATCCCAGACTCTTCAGGGAACTGTGCATTAAAACCCAATCGCCCTTTTTCAATCCTAATTTCCTGAGGTCTTTCCTAATTTTATTTTTGGTAATTATTATATTCATGAGATTTTTAGTTACCTCTGCCAACCTATTAATAGGTTGGCAGAGGTAACAGCTTACTTTTTCAAACACCTCTCTACTGTTTTCACCTTTCAATCTTCCCCGAGATAAACTCCTCTACCTTTTGCCTTGCCTCATCATCCGAGTATTGAATGGGAGGATGTTTCATGGTATAAGAGGAGATAGAAGTCAAAGGACCACCTATACCTCTATCCAGGGCAAGCTTACAGCACCTGATAGCATCTATAGCGCAGCCTGCACTATTGGGTGAGTCTTCCACAGAGAGTCTTAACTCAAGATTAAGAGGGACATCACCAAATTCCCTTCCTTCCATTCTGATAAAACAGACCTTATTGTCATGCTGCCAGGGAACATAATCACTAGGCCCGATATGAATATTCTCTGGAGGAAGTGGGTTATCCAACTGGGATTGTACTGCCTCTGTCTTGGAAATTTTTTTAGAGGAAAGTCTTTCTCTGGATAGCATATTCAGGAAATCAGTATTTCCTCCTGTATTAAGCTGATAGGTGCGATCTAGTTTCACTCCCCGGTCAACAAAGAGTTTGGTGAGAGTTCGGTGCACAATAGTGGCGCCCATCTGGGCTTTGATATCATCACCCACAATGGGAAGGCCTTTTTCCTCAAATTTTTTTGCCCATTCCCTATCTGAAGCAATAAATACCGGCATACAGTTGACAAAAGCCACTCCTGCATCCAGAGCAGCTTGAGCATAAAATTTGACTCCATCTTCTGAACCTACCGGTAAATAGTTGACTAAAATATGAGCTCCACTTCTTTTGAGTTCTTGCACTACATCACAGGATCTTTCCTTCTTAATTTGAAAAGCTTGGTCCTGGGGGTACTCTTCCATGTGTTTGGCGTACCCGTCAAGCACCTCGCCCATTTTCACTGTGACCCCATAATGGGGAATATCCGGATAGAACACTTTGGTGTTATTAGGCTTGGCGAAAATAGCCCTACTCAGGTCCTGGCCAACTTTCCTTTTATCAACATCAAAAGCAGCTACCACTTTGATGTCACTTAACTTGTAGCCGTCAACCTCGGGGTGCATTAACCCAATTACCTCTTTGTTGTTGCTCTTATAGTATTCTATGCCTTGAATTAAGGATGAGGCACAGTTTCCTACCCCAGCAACAGCGATTCGTATTTCACTCATCTATCTTACCTCCTTTTTTTTATTTTAGGGGAAACATAAGAAAATTCTTTTCTAATCTTTCACCTCATTTTCAAAACACCTTTACATTTTATCCTGTCATTGCAAGGAGCAAAACGACGAAGCAATCCCTTCATTTATAAGGTCTTAGATTGCTTCGCTATCGCTCGCAATGACAAACCGTTGTAAAGTTAATTAAGAAACAAACTATTAGTTTTTTGTTTCAAATTGAAGCCTTATTTTATCGCCAAAATTTCCTCTAAATTGTCAAATA
>CAZQMG010000028.1:10865-17154 GCA_964594375.1 uncultured Clostridia bacterium
TGTTTCAAATTGAAGCCTTATTTTATCGCCAAAATTTCCTCTAAATTGTCAAATACCTTGTGGAACGCCTCTGCATAGTACTTCATTAACTCCAATTTCTGAGCATAAATTGGGTATAGCTCAGAGCAGACAACAAACGAATCGTTGAGCAATTTAACTGTTTCCGGATAATCTTGTACGTCATATTTGGTCTCCCTGTTAGAGTAAGGACAGCTCCAGGGACAGCCTTTGCCATAGCCTTCTTTAAGCTGGAAAAGAGTTTGACCAGGCACGGGGTGAGATTGCCATAACGTTACATCTACTCCTTCTGCCTGCAAGGCCCTCATTACTTTATCCCTAAATTTGGAAGTTTTCATGTCAATTTGTAATTCAGAAAGGTCAAGCCTTACTCTATATTTATGATAGATACTGGTTCTATCTTCAGGGACAAAAGGTGCAATTACGCCTTTAATTTCACTTAAACATTTTGATAAAAACCGGGCATTTTTTTGAGCCTTAGCATTATATTCATCAAGCCTTTTTAATTGACTTCTAGCAAAAGCAGCTGGCATTCCAAAAGTTCTATACATCCATCCCATACCATAAGCATTGTATTCTCTTCTTTCTCCCGCTTTGATTTCCTCTCCAAACATACGCAACATATTACCCGCATCTCTGTATTCTTTGTTATCAGTGACAAGCAATCCCCCCTCAATTCCAGGAAGATTCTTAGTCACATTTAAGCTAAAAGCGGCCATATCGCCGAAGTTTCCTACTTTTTCCCCGTGGTACCTCGCACCAGGAGCCTGACAGGCATCCTCTATAACTATTAATTTGTTTTTCTTAGCAATCTGATTCATCTCATCCATATCTGCCGGTAGTCCATGAATATGAACAGGCATAATGGCTTTGGTTTTTGGGCTAATCTTTTCTTCAATCTTCTCAGGAGCAATATTAAAAGTCCTGGGATCGATATCCACAAATATAGGTATGGCGTTATGATGAAGCACAGCTGTAGCTGAGGACAAAAACGTAAATGATGAGGTAATTACCTCATCACCTGGGCCAATTCCTGCAGCTGCTATAGCCATATGCAGAGCAGCTGTCCCACTATTGGTGGCAATACAATATCTTGTTCCAATGTAATTGCCGAAATCTTTCTCTAAAGCAACCACCTCGGGAACATAAGGTCCATGAAGTATTTCATCATCAAGAGTTTTTACCACAGCCTCTTTATCTTGCTGAGTTACTATGGGCCATTTTACTCTCAATCCCTCCGGCACAATTTTTTCCCTTCCGTTAATAGCCGAGTTTTCTCTCATATGAACATCTCCTTTATTATTTTTCGTTAGTCAACTGCTCCACTAGTTATTCCGGAAATGACGTACCGCTGCACAAAGATAAATGCAACCAATAAGGGAAGAACAGCAAGGGTAGTTATTGCCATAACGCCATTCCAGTTGATACTGTATTGGCCAAAAAGCTCGGCAAGTCCTACAGTTATAGGAGCTTTCTCTGGTCCCTTAGTGAGAATTAAAGCAAAGAGAAACTCGTTCCAGGCTCTTATGAAAGCCAGCATACCGGTTCCAATAACTCCGGCCCGAGCTATAGGTGCTACAATGAGGAAGAGCACTTTGGTTCGAGAACATCCATCTATAAGAGCGGCCTCTTCTATAGTTACGGGAATTGAGTCAAAATAACTTTTAAGCAACCAGATAACCAGAGGAAGAGCAAAAGTAGTATCTATCATTATCAACGCAAGATAGGTATTGTATAAGCCCAATTGTCTTGATAGATTAAAATAGGGAATCATCAAAACTGCTCCAGGAAACATTTGTGCAGCTAAAATTCCTAAAAGGAGAACTCGTTTTGCCGGGAGCTTGAATCGAGAAAATCCATAGCCGGCTAGGCCGCCAAGAACAACACAGAGAAAAGTTGAGCAAATAGAGATGAAATACCCATTGAGAAAATAGTGCAAATATTTTTCTCGCGAAAAAATTGAAATGTATGGCTTAATAGTCCAGGTATGGGGAAGAATACTTGGCGGATACATAAATATCTCCCGAATAGGCTTAAAAGAAGTTAATATAGTAAATATAGCCGGAAAGAGAATAAGTACCGTAATAACAGTTACTGAACTATATAAAGAAAAATATCTGAATCTCCTTTTTTTTTCTCTCATGCTCGAGCCTCGACTCTCTTAGAATAAATAAAAATATAGGTAGCCACACATATAGATACGATGAGCATAGTGATAACGCCTACGGCTGATGCATAACCAAACCTAAAGGCTTGCATTCCTCTCTGGTAAAGAAAAAAACTAATTAAATAAGTGCTGCGCAGAGGTCCTCCTTTTGTCATGGTCCACACCAGGTCAAAGTGGATAAAAGTAGTAGCAAAATCAATAACAATGATTGTCATCATTAAAGAGCGCATCTGGGGAAGAGTAATATGCCAGAAAGATTGAACTCGACTAGCTCCGTCTATTCTGGCGGCTTCATATATAGATTTAGGAATAGATTGTAGTCCACCAAGGATTAATATCATTATGAGGGGAAAGTTTTTCCAAACATTGACCCACAGAACAGAAAATAGAGCCAATTTTGGGTCACCGAGAAAGTTTATGGTTATACCAAAGATCTGTTCATTTATATAATTTAAGAATCCAAGGGGCTGATAAAGGATGCCCCACAATAGTGCTGAGGCAGGGGCAGAGAAAAGAAAAGGTAGAAGCAGGGCGCCCCGAAAAAAATTCCTTACCTTAAGATTGGGCCATTTGACATTCAATAAAAGAGCTATTCCCCAGGAAAGTGCCAAGTCTAAAATAATTGTTCCAATGGTAAAGATAAAGGTATTCTTCATGCTAATCCAGAAGAGCTCATCAGAGAAAAGGGTTTGGTACTGTTTCAAACCCACAAAAATAAAGGAATGTTTAGTGCTATACTCTTGAAAACTGTACTCAAAAACCTTAAATAAAGGATAAATAACCACAAAAAGTAAAAATATAATAGCCGGAGCAATAAAAAAAAATCCTCTCAACTCAAACCTATCTTTATACTTTGTTAATAATGACATTGACCTTTCCTTATAAATATACAGGGAGCCCTAAGGCTCCCTGTATATTAACTAAAAATGAATCTACCTTACCTGGCTTCCTGAATTATCTTATTCCAATATTCAACTGCATCGTCCAGGGCAGTTTGAGCATCTTTTTTGCCCAGGAAATATTCCTGTGCGTTTTTCATTAGCGAATTACATAAGTCGCCCAGTTGAGGTAAAACAGACCAGGGTTGAGAGGCTGGATCGGCTATCATCTCTGGTAGATACTGAAGCACTGGATCCTTCTTGATACTTGGAGACTCGAGCGCTTTGGTATTTGCCCAGAAAAGAGATTTTTCTTTAACCATCTTAAAAGCAACCTCATCACTTAATAGATGTTTAAGAAACTCCCAGGCTAGCTCGGGATGCTCGGACTGTGAGGATAAGCTAACACCACTGCCAGTAATTAGATACCCACTGGTAACGTCTTTGAATGGAGGAGTCAGGGCAATGTTGCCTTTCATTTTTGGATTACGCTCAACAACTTGTCCCTTTACAAAAGGTCCGGTTAACTGCATGGGAACCTGCTCGGCGCCAAGCAACTCTATCATTTCCTTCTCGCCTATGGCAAGAGCGCCAGGAACCGTTCCCGGATAAACCAAACCTTCGGCTAATAAGCTTCCCCAATATTCTAGAGCTTTTACTCCAGCAGCAGAATTAAAGACAGCCAATCCTTCCTCATCTGTCATTCGTCCCCCTGCTTGGATTAAACGGGTCCAGAAGTTATATAGGGTGAAGTGAGCAGAACTTTTCATAGCAACAGGCAGAGCTATTCCCCACTGGTGTTCTTCAGGACTGTGAAACTTCCTTAAAGCTTTTTTTAACTCATTCCAATTAGTTGGTGGCTCTATTCCTTTTTCTTCAAACATCCGCACATTGTAGTAAATCCCGTAAGACATAGTGTAGAGATAGGTCATGATGAGCCGACCTTTCCACCAGCTATCCCAACCAGGATTATGGCCTAAGGTAAACTCTGGACATGCCTTACTTATCAAAGGGTCTAAATCTTCAAATACTCCCAGTTTGTCAAAGTTTGCCGCCCAGGTAACCTCCATAGACATAACATCAGGAGCTTCTCCAGCTTGACAAAGTGTTAAGAGCTTATCCATGTATTGACCATGAGGAGCAAAAATTGTTTCTACTTCGACATTAGGGTGTTCCTTCTCAAACGAGGAAATTATCCAGTCGATGGTTTCTTCTCCCCATTCTTGATCCCACCATTCACTCCAGGTGAGCTTCACCTTATCTTGGGCCAGGGCAAAGGTAGCACTTATGGCCAAAACAAGACTGACGGAAAGCAGCACCCCCAAAAATCGCCTACCGAAAAAACGCTTCTTAAAAATCATTTTACTGTTACCTCCTTTTATAGCTTTACTCTATATAACTGATTTTTCTCTTCTAAAAAACCTACTCTTTTGCCCATTGAATCAATAAAAGATTAATTTGAATATTCTCACCCCCCTTCAAACCATTATTTTCCAATTTTTTCTCCCACAGGTATTTCTCATCGTAGAGCTTTACTAAACAGACAGTTCTAATTTTTTAAAGACCTCAGCAATAACTAAAGCAATACTTCCGTAAATACTCGCATCAGCGCCCAAAATAGAGAGACTGATCTGTGGGGTCGTAGGTGCCAGTTTTCTCACTACACTGACTACCACTTTTAACGGTAATTCTCCGGCCAAGATTATATCGCCTCCAATTACTATGACTTCAGGATCTAACAAACTTACTATATTAACTATAGCTGCGCCCAGACGATAACTGATTTCTCTCACAACACTTGTAGCTACTAAATCTTCTTTCCCGGCTGCGGTAAAAACCATCCTTGCTGTCAGCTTACCTAAGTCTCCCTTAACCATATCCGGGATAATACTGCTCTGTCCTTTCTCAATCAATTGCTTTACTCGATTATTCACTGTCTCTGCATTAATTAGACTCTCCAATCCTCCCCGAAATCCATAATCTTTTTGCCAACTGTTTGATTCTACAGCCATATGACTTAACTGGCCTGCCTTTCCATTGGCACCATAGCAAACTTCATTATTCACAATAATACCGGCTTCTACGCCAGTCCCTACCGCTACATAAACTAAGCTTTCGGCCATTTGAGCTATACCGTATGTTCGCTCTCCAATAGCAGCCAGGTTTATGTTATTACCCAAAATACAAGGGATCCCAAATTCTGCTTCTATAGTTTCCTTCAGAGAAATATTGCGCCATCCGGCAATGATGGAAGAAATTACCTTCCTTCCTTGTTCATCAATGTGACCGGGAACACTTACACCAATACCTTTTATCTTTCTTCTGATTGACCTGCTCTCACTAAGTATTCTATAAATAGTTTCCTGAAGTTGCCCTAAAGTAACCTTTCCGCCTTGCCGAACTTTAGTGGATACTTCAATTCTTCGAATAATCTTTCCTCCCAGATTAGCCATACAGGCTTGAATTTTCTCCTCTCCCACATCTGCGCCTATTACATAGCCTACCCCTTCGTTGAATTGAAGAAGAACGGGTTTTCTGCCACTCACAGAGTTGGCCTTGCCTATCTCACTAACAAAATCTTCTCCAATAAGGAAGTCCACTACTCGTGATACAGTAGCAAAACTGAGAAAACTTCTCTTGGCCAATTTTACACGAGAAATAGGGCCTTCACGTCTGATTATGCCCAGCACCAGAGAACGGTTTAGTTTCCTGCTCATTTTTTTATTAATAGACTTATGCTATTATTTTCATTCAGAAAGGAAATAATATACGAAAAACACAACGCACTATATTTTGTAACCACCAGAACTCTCTTTTTATAAGCAACTCTAAGAATAACTATTTTTCTTCAGAGGAATTCTATTCAATCTAGATATATTATAATACATTTTATAGGATTGTCAAGTCCACGCAAAAATTTTGTTAATTAAAAATAAAAATTAAAATTTCACTATTTTTAGGTGATTTAAAGTTTAAAATAATTGTCTTTGGTCCTTGTTATCTTCTTTGCACAAATGGTCTATCATCTTCTGGAAAGAACATATTATTATCATCAAAAAGAAAAAGAGAAGAAAAAGAATAAAAAGGAACAAAAAGCCATAAAGAAAATGACAGCCAGAAGACTTCTCTGGATGTTTAACTGGTATTGATTGGTTATGAAGAAGGAGGCCCGCTCAGCGAGCCAGTAAGAAGGAGACCTTATTCAGTTATCCTCTTTGATGAGATA
>CAZQMG010000029.1:0-3736 GCA_964594375.1 uncultured Clostridia bacterium
GTATCTCCATGCTCTTTCTGTTTGACTATGCCCATATTTCTTCGAGTAAAATTAATATTCTCGTGGGGTGAATACTGAACTATAATTGTGGCTTTGTTTATTTCTACCTCTTCGATTATGTCCAATGTTTTGTTCTGCATCTTTTTGTAGTAGGGAGGAGCAATGAAGATAAAGTCGAATTTCTCTCCTTCTAATAGAATGGGGAGAAAGGCAAGCACATTTTTCCGCCATATTTTCACCTGAGAAAAAAGCTTACAGGAAGCAATATTTCCTTCTATTACTCTTGCTGCTAGAGGACCTTTTTCTACAAAAACTGCTCTTCTTGCTCCTCTACTTAAAGCTTCAATTCCCACCGCTCCTGAGCCTGCGTAAAGGTCCAGAAAGCTAAGGCCTTTAATTCTTTCACCTATAACGTCAAAAAGAGATTTTCTCAGGCGAGAAAGAAGAGGACGGGTAGAATTATCTCTGCAGGTTTTTATTCTTCTTCCTTTTAGTGTTCCCCCAGTAATTCTCATTGTTTCGCCCTGCGAAGAAATTGCCTCGGACAATTCGTTTCTGGCGTATAGCGGGTAGCGTTTAGCGTATAGGATAAATCATTAAAGCTAAAAACGAAAAACGATAATTCACCATCTTGTTTGTGGTTCTTGCCCCCTCACCTTAATCTCTCCCCTGAGGGGAGAGGAGAGTGTTATTTTGTCGATGAACTATGAACATCCGTTATAGTTTTGTGTTTTTTGTTTTTCACTATACGCTATCCGCTAAACGCTATACGCTGTCTCTTAGGAATTCTCTCAAATACTTCGCAGAAGGAATCTACTAAGGCAGTTTTTACTCTATCCATTTCCATCGGAGAAGAAAGAATTTCAGTTATAGAAGTAATTCTTTTATCTAAGCCACAAGAATTAATTAAGGAGAAATAAGAAAGGTTTGTGCTAACATTTAAGGCTAATCCATGATAGGTCACCCATTTCTTTACCCCTACGCCAATACTGGCTATCTTATCCTCTCCTATCCATACCCCTGTATACCCTCCTTTACATTCACCCTTAACTTCTAACCTGGCCAATGATTTAATTATTACTCTCTCCAGATTCCTTATATACCAGTGAACATCTCTTTTAATTAGGGTAAGATTTAATATGGGATAAGCAACCAATTGACCCGGTCCATGGAAAGTGACCTTTCCTCCTCTGTCCACCAGAAAGACAGTAATTCCTTTCTTAGAAAGCCTCTCAGGCGGCACTAATATTTCTTCTTTTTTCGCCTGTTTTCCTAAAGTGATTACAGGGAAGTGTTCTACTAGAATTAAAGTATCCTTTGCCTCTCCGGCTATTCTTTCTTTTACCAGTTTGTCCTGGAGACGCCAAACTTCCTTGTATTCCCTTAATCCCAGATCTAATAAGTTTAATTCCCTCATTCTCGTTGCTCGTCGCTAGTTGCTGGTTGCTCGTGAATCAATCTTTTTGATTAAGTTTGTGAGCATACAAGACTCGTGGTTAATTTTTTCTAATATATCTTTTTTCTTTTCATTATTTATATACTTCAACTCTGAAGCTATTTCAATCTGTGTTTCTAGCTCAGCACAAGAACCTAATGCTATGTATAAAAACTGTTTATATTCTTTATTATGAAATCTGTTGAATCCTTCAGCTATATTTGATGGTATAGAAACAGCAGAAAAATCTCTAATCTTCTCAGTCATTTACTTTTCTTACGAGCGACGAGCAACTAGCAACTAGCGACGAGTTAAAATCCTTCTCCCATACCAAAATAAAGCTGCCCTCCCTCTTCTCCTATTCCGTAATCCAATCTGATAAATCCAATGATAGTTTTAATCCGTATACCGAATCCCCAACCCACTTTATATATAGAAGAATCTTCATTCCGTATCTGCCCTGTGTCTAAAAACAAATAGGTTAAAAAGTTTTTATCCAGAGGTAATCTTAGTTCGAAATTTCCCAGGATCAATTTTTCTCCTATAAATTCATTTTGCCTGTATCCTCGCAGGGTTTCCATCCCTCCTATATGAAATTTTTCATAAACAGGAAGATTTTCCCCTGATTTTACTCGTAGACGGCAAGTAATAATAGGATATTTCCAAAAAGAACTTTTTCGTAAGTATCCTCGCCATTCTCCTCCATATTTGGTAAAAGTAAACTCTCCCCCTAGCATTGGGCCTCCCGTTATATCTGCAGAAACATAAGAATATGAGCCTTGATAGGGATTAAAAGCCTCATCTCTAACTCGTGTATCCCTATCCAGAATAAATTTGAGACTATGAGAAGTTTTCCCACCTTCCTCTGTCTCTTCCGATATCTCCCCATTTACTCCCTTATCAATATATATTCTTTCATCCCTTAAACTAATATATATATTAGAAAATTTCCAAATAGGCTTTCCTATCTTCATCTCTATACCTGTGGTTTCTTTCTCATAACCGCCGTCTATTTCATTGTATATATCTTTTCTTTTGTAAATACGAGGTTCCAGATGAATAGAAGTATCTCCCCACCATCTGTCCAGGTAAGTTATATTATATTCGTTCCTCTTTTCAGCAAATTGCCAGTCGATTCCTATTCTTTTCCCCTCTCCCCACAAGTTATCTTTGAAGAATTGAATCTCTCCCTGAAGACCAGAAGCAGTGTTATATCCCCCTCCTATATAGAATTGCCCTTCTCTCTCAATTTCCTTCACTTTAATTAATAAATCTACTATGGAAGAAGATATCGCTATGGGTTCAATCTCCACACTCTCGAAAAAGCCAAGATTGTATAGTCTACGCCACCCTTCCCTGGCTTCTTTAATATCAAAAATGTCTCCTTCTTTTAAAGTAAAAGCATGCTTAAATATTCTCTCCTGAGAAAGCTCATTTCCCTCTATTCTTATCTTTCCTATACTCACTTGTGGGCCTTCTTCTATGTGAAGAAGAATGTTTACTTTGCCTCCCTCTCGGTCAAAGTCTAAGTCTGATTTAATTAGAATATGAATATATCCCCTTTCCCCATATTTATCCTGTAAGAAATTTATACTATCTTTAATATAATCAGGAACAAGGAGTTCTCCCTTGGATGGTTTAAATTGAGACATAATCTCAGATTCAGAAAAAACCTTGTTTTCTCCCCTTATCTCTACCTGGGAAACAAAAAATTGTCTGCCCTCTACCATCTCCAGGAAAACAGTAACCCATTCAATACCTTTTTCTTCAGAGAACTCAAAATCTGGTGATTTAAAATAAGCAAAATAGTAGCCATGATTTTGATAGAAATGGACAATTTTTTTCAGGTCTTCTTTCAGGATTTGCTGGTCAAAAAAACGTCCATATCTCGTCTTTATTAAAGCCCTAACTTGAGAATCAGAAAAGGAAGAGTTTCCCTTGAGCTCTACTCTTTTTATTCTTACTATTTCTCCTTTTTGAATGTTAACAATGACTTTGCAACCATTGCTTTCATCGTTCTCATTAGAAATATTTACCGAGGCAGCCAGAAACCCTTTTTTGTAGTAAAACTGGGTGATTTTATCCTTGCTTTTTTTTACCTGAATAAAATTGAATAAATCCTTTTCCTTAAAAGTAAGTAATTTTTTGATTTCATTTACCTCTTTACCATCTATATCCTCAAAGCTTATCTCATTAATTATTTTATTCTCCTCTACTTGAAAGATAATTATCAGTCCATCTTTCTTTTTCTCCTTTAAGGCAGACAGATAGGAAAAGAACCCGATGTCATAGATAGCCTGG
>CAZQMG010000029.1:3836-6640 GCA_964594375.1 uncultured Clostridia bacterium
TTTCTCCTTTAAGGCAGACAGATAGGAAAAGAACCCGATGTCATAGATAGCCTGGATGTCCTCTCTTATTCTTTGCTCTGAAAGAGGCTCACCTACCTTGCTCTTGATTACCTGGAGAATCTCCTCAGTATCAATATATTGGTTGCCTTTAACTTGAATCTCCTCCACCATCGGAGAAGCCCAAACTTCCAATTTTGGCAAAAAAATAAAGACAATCGAAAGAGCCAGAACTATCCCAACTAATCTCTTAAGGAAAACCCCCTCCTTTAAAACAGAGAAGGGGGAGCAAAGATTATCTTTCCTCGTCACTATCCAGCCTCCTTATTCTAATTCTCCATCTTATTTTTCGCCTTACCTACCTTGCTTTTCTTCTTTTTATTAAATACAATATTTCCATTCTTTATTCCTATTACTATATCCTCTCCTTCTTTAAATCTACCACTGAGAATTTCCTCGGAAAGAGAATTGTCGATCAACTTCTGAATGGCCCTGCGTAAAGGCCTTGCCCCGAAGTCAGGGTCATATCCCTCTTGAGCAATTAAATTCCTTGCCTCTTGGGTAATTTCTACATTCATTTCCTTTTCCTCCAGGAGCTCCTTCTTTTCCTCCAATAACATATCAACAATTTTCTTTACCTCTTTTTTATTTAAAGCATGAAAAACAATAACCTCATCCAGTCTGTTTAGAAATTCGGGACGAAAACTACGTTTTAATTCAGACATAACTCTGTTTTTCATCTCTTTATAAGAAAGAGTACCTTCTTTTTCTGCTTGAAAGCCGAGATTAGACCCACGCACAATCTGTTCTGCTCCTAGATTAGAAGTCATAATCAAAACCGTATTTCTAAAATCAACCGTATGACCAAGATTATCCGATAGCCTTCCATTATCCATAATTTGAAGAAGAATATTAAAAACATCCGGATGAGCCTTTTCTATCTCATCCAGCAGAACAACCGAATAGGGGCGACGCCTTACTTTCTCTGTTAATTCTCCTCCTTCCTCATATCCTACATATCCCGGGGGAGCTCCAGTAAGACGAGAAACAGAGAATTTTTCCATATACTCGGACATATCCAATGTAATCATAGCATCTTCATCTCCAAAGAGAAATTCGGCTAAGGCTTGAGCCAAATATGTTTTACCCACGCCGGTAGGACCCAGGAACATAAATACACCAATGGGTCTTTTTATATTCTTTATTCCTGCTTGAGCACGACGGATAGACTGAGCTATTGCTTTTATAGGCTCTTCTTGACCCACCACTCTCACATGAATAGCCTCTTCCATACGCAGAAGCCTTTTTGATTCAGCCTCTGTCAAGTCGCGTAAAGGAACGCCTGTCCAGCTGGAAACAATATGGGCTACATCTTTCTCCGTCACTTTTTCCTGTTTTCCTTTCTTACCTTTATCGGCTTCCCATTGGCCTTTCCCCTTACTTAAGGAATCCTTCAAATTCTTTTCCTTATCTCTCATATTGGCTGCTTTTTCAAATTCCTGTGCTTTTACCGCCGCTTCTTTCTCCTTGCGAAGCTGCTCCAGCTCTTTCTCTATCTTCTTAAGTTCTTTGGGACGGGTGCTAAATTGAAGCCTTACTCTGGCAGCTGCTTCATCCATCACATCGATAGCCTTGTCAGGCAGATAGCGACCCTGGATATATCTATAGGAGAGCTTAGCTGCTGTTATAAGAGCCTCATCAGTTATTTTCACTCTGTGGAAAGCCTCATATTTATCTCGCAAGCCCCTCAAAATCTGGATAGTCTCTTTAACTGTTGGCTCATTTACCACTATTGTCTGAAACCTTCTTTCCAGGGCTTCGTCCCTTTCAATATACTTTCTATACTCGTCCAGAGTAGTTGCTCCTATACACTGAAGTTCTCCTCTAGCCAGAGCTGGCTTTAAAATATTGGAAGCATCTATGGCTCCTTCAGCTGCTCCTGCTCCTACTAGAGTATGAATTTCGTCAATAAAGAGAATGACGTTCTTTGCTTTTCTAATCTCATTCAGTATTCTCTCCATCCTCTTCTCAAACTCTCCCCTGTACTTGGTTCCGGCTACTATTCCTCCTAATTCAACAGTGACTACCCTTTTGTTAAGCAAAGGCTCAGGCAAGGAGCCCTCAAAGATCTTCTGGGCTAATCCTTCGGCAATAGCTGTCTTACCTACTCCTGCCTCTCCGATTAAAACAGGATTGTTTTTCGTTCGACGGGAAAGTATCTGAATTACTCTCTCAATCTCCTTTTGTCTATTTATTACCGGATCAAGCTCCCCATCCCTGGCTAGCCGGGTGAGATCACGCCCAAATCTATCCAATGTGGGAGTTTGACTGGGTTTGGCTACTCGTTCAGGAGAAACTTTTGTCCCAAGAAGATTAGAAACTTCCTCCCGCACTTTGCCTAAATCAGCTCCCAGACTAGTGAGAATTTGAGCAGCTACTCCTTCTGCTTCTCTAATTAACCCTAGAAGAAGATGTTCAGTTCCAATATAGTTATGTCCTAAATTCCTAGCTTCTGTCACTGCCAGCTCCAACACCTTCTTCGCCCTGGGAGTAAAAGGAATCTGGCCAAGGAATAGTGCTCCTCCACCTCTACCAACTGCTTTTTCTACCTCTGCACGAACCTGAGCCAAGTCTACAGCTAAGTTTTGCAAGGCTGCAGCTCCTATTCCTTCGCCCTCTCGGATAAGCCCAAGAAGAATATGTTCTGTGCCTAAGTAGTCATGGTCCAATCTTCTAGCTTCTTCCCTGGCTAGAAAAATTACTTTTTTCGCTCGTTCAGTAAATCTATTAAACATGGTTTTTCCCCT
>CAZQMG010000029.1:6740-17047 GCA_964594375.1 uncultured Clostridia bacterium
GAAAAATTACTTTTTTCGCTCGTTCAGTAAATCTATTAAACATGGTTTTTCCCCTTTGTGTCTGGTTAATCGTATTTCGTGAATCGTGAATTGTATTTAGGTATTTTCACTATTCACTATTCACTCCTTACATTTTATAAGACCTGCTCTCTCAGGACTTAAAGAGAGATAACCAATAGGTAATTCTCCTATCTCTTCGATTCTTCTCAAATATGCCTGTGCCTTCTCCGGTAGGTCTTCATAACGACTTACCTGAGAGGTATCTTCTTCCCAACCTTCCATTTCTTCATAAATAGGCTCACACTCTCTCAAAGAGACTACTTGGAAAGGAAAGTCCTCAATGGCTTTATCTTTATACTTATAAGCTGTGCAGATTTTTATTCTATCTAATTTATCAAGAACATCCAATTTGGTTAACACAAGTTCATCTAACCCATTTATTCTGGCTGCATATCTTAGAATAACTCCGTCAAACCACCCACATCTTCTTGACCTGCCCGTAGTAGCTCCATACTCCTTTCCTCTTTCTTTAAGTATTTCTCCTTCTCTTCCCTCTATTTCTGTAGGGAAAGGGCCCTCTCCTACCCGAGTTGTATAGACTTTGGCGACTCCCAAAACTTTATCTATTCGTGTAGGACCTATTCCGACACCAATACATACACCCCCAGCACTAGTGCAAGAGGAAGTCACAAAAGGATATGTACCATGGTCGATATCAAGTAAAGTCCCCTGTGCCCCCTCAAAAAGAATTTCCTTATTTTTTTTTATCAATTGATTAACCAGAATTGAGGTATCAGTAATATATTCTCTCAACTTATCACCATATTCCAAGTATCGGCTAAGAATATCTTTCTTACAGAGATTTAACCTATAATAATTCGCCAACAGAACAAAATTCACATCTAATTTTTCAGCCAACACCTTTTCATTTAAAAGATCACCTACCCTTATGCCTCTTCTGGCTATTTTATCGGTATAAGCAGGTCCAACTCCTTTTTTAGTCGTTCCGATCTTTTTTTTACCTCTCTGCTTTTCTTCTATCTTTTCTATTTCTTTGTGGTAAGGCATAACTATATGTGCACTGCTGGAAAGACGAAGTCCCTTAATGTCAATATTTCTCGCCCGAAGACTTTCCAGTTCGGCAAGTAATTCGCCCGGATCCACCACTACGCCATTCCCAATAATACAACTTTTACCTGGATGAAGAATACCGGAAGGAACAAGATGAAACACAAATATTTCCCCATCTACAACTACTGTATGACCAGCATTGCTCCCTCCTTGAAATCTAACTATTGCATCTACTTCCCGGGATAAAAAATCAATAACTCTACCCTTTCCTTCGTCTCCCCATTGCGTACCTACCACTACTATATTCAAGGCTCACTCCTTCATTTAATCTCTCTAAAGCTCCGCGATTCAAAACAAGCATATTCACTGAGAAAAGTTAAGTCTATTTTGCCGACAGGACCACGACGCTGTTTATTGATAATTAGCTCAGTCACCCCCTCGTCCTCGGGTTTTCTCGAATAATAATGTTCCCGATATAAGGAAACCACCAAATCTGCATCCTGTTCAATAGCTCCCGATTCTCGTAGGTCTGAAAGACGAGGACGCTTATCTTCTTCTCCTCTTTTTTCTACAGCTCTGCTTAATTGAGATATTGCCACTACTGCTATCCCAAGCTCTTTAGCTAAGGCTTTCAAAGAACGAGAAATTTCAGAGATTTCCTGCTGTCTGTTCTCCGATCTCCTATCCCCAGCCATCAACTGTAAATAGTCAACTATAGCCACTTGAATATCATGCTCAGCTTTCAATTGACGAGCCTTTGCCCTGAGCTCCAATACACCCATACCAGGAGTATCGTCAATATAGATAGGAGCATCTGCCAGGATACCTGCTGCATCGGTAAGCTTAGTCCAATCTTTTTCAGAAAGACGTCCTACACGTAGTTCTTGACCATTCACCCTTGCTTCTGAACAAAGTAAATGCTCTACAAGCTGTTCTTTTGCACTCTCCATACTAAATATTACCAAAGGAATACGAGCTTCTACACTAGCATATCGAGCAATATTCAAAGCAAGAGAAGTTTTACCCATTGAAGGCCGCCCAGCAATGATTATCAAATCAGACGATTGAAAACCTGATGTTAATCTATCAAACTGGTCAAACCCAGTAGGAACCCCGGTGATATGTTCTTTTTTTTCATAAAGCGCTTCTATATGTTCAAAAGTATCAGTCAATACTTCTTTTATATGAACGACAGGAGTTTTTATTCTCTTTCGGGTAATATCAAAAATAAAACTCTGGGCTTTGTCTAATATGTCATCTAAATCTTGAGATGAGTCATAAGAAAGAGAAGTAATGGAGGCCACTACTCTTAATAAATCTCTTAGGATATATTTTTCCCGTACAATTTGAGCATAGTAATCCACATTTGCCGTTGTAGGAACAGAATTAACTAAATCAGCTAGATAAACTGCTCCTCCTATATCCTTCAACTTATTCTTCTTACGAAATTCTTCTTTAAGAGCAACTATGTCTACCGGCTTATTCTTATTTAAGAGACCGATTATCTCTTTATAAATCAAGCGATGTGTCTCTGAATAAAAACTATCTGAATCGGGTAGTAATTGAAGAACCTTAGGAATAGTTCTCTCCTCCAATAACATTGCTCCTAAGACGGAACGCTCTGCTTCCAGATTTTGAGGAGGAAGCTTTTCTAGTTTCTCATTTGAATCCATTATTGCTCTTTTCCACCCCTTATTTCAAGTTGCCCCCTCTCCCTTCCCTCTCCCCCGTGGGGAGAGGATTGAGGTGAGGGGAAAGAGGACAGCGTGGAAAGATTAACTGCATTTCTTACCTCTCCTCCCTTGAGAGCATCCATAACCTGGGAAGCTATAACTGTAGCTACTCTCTTTTGAGCCTCTTTGGTAGAAGCTCCCAGATGAGGAGTGAATACTATTGAATCCAACTCTAGCAAGGAGCTATCAAAGGGTTTACCTTTTTCAAAAACATCCAGAGCAGCTCCAGCAATTTTTCCTTCTTTAAGAGCCTTATAAAGAGCATCCTCTTCAATGATTCCACCCCGCGCGCAATTGATTATCCTCGCTCCTTTTTTCATTAAGTCGATTTCTCTCTCTCCGATCATTCCCTTAGTATGCGAAGTAAGAGGTGTATGCACTGTAAGGTAGTCTATTTGAGGTAACAGCTTCTCTAATTCAAAAAGAGTAATTCCCATTTCTTCTGCTTTTTCCGAAGAGACGAAAGGATCATAAGCTATCACTCTCATTTGCAAACCTTGAGCTCTTTTAGCTACCTCACTTCCAATTCTGCCCAATCCCACCACCCCCAGAATTTTTCCGTAGACTTCTGTTCCCATAAATCTTTTCCGCTCCCATCTCTTCTCCTTCAAAGAACGATAAGCCTGGGGAATATTACGTGAAAGAGCAAGTAGCATAGAAATAGTATATTCGGCAGTAGAAATAGTATTTCCTTCTGGAGAATTCATTACTATGATGCCCTTTTTAGTAGCTGCCTCTACATCTATATTATCTAGTCCTGTGCCCGCTCTTGCGATTACCCTGAGGTGAGTGGCCGCATTTACTACCTCTTCAGTCACTTTGGTCTCACTTCGGACAATTAAAGCATGATATTGCCCAATAATACTTATTAGTTCTTCTTTTTGTAGGTTTATAGCCTCAGTTACTTCAAAACCACCTTCTTCTTTTAATCTTTCTATTCCTTCCCTGGCTAAGGGGTCGCTTACTAAAATCTTCATCTTTATTATCTTCCCAGTATTTCTTCGGCAGCAGCTATTCCCTTGCCCATTTCTACAGGATAACCCAGTTCTGATAAACTCATTTCCAGAGCGGATAGAACCACTATTATGTCAGTTGCCTCCATCGCGCCGAGATGGGCAATTCGAATAATTTTTTCGGCTAGTGCTGCTTGTCCTCCCGCCACTTCCACCCCATATCTATCTCGCATTAATCCTCTCAGCCTCTTTACGCCAACACTTAAAGGGATTTCAACAGCAGTAAGCACATTAGAAGGAGTTTTAGAAAATATTTGTAATCCCAAAGCCATGACTCCCTGACGAGTAGCTTTAGCTAATTTAGCATGCCGGCTAAGAACATTGTCCCATCCCTCTTTTTTAAGCAATCTCAAGGACTCTCCTAAAGCACAGACTAAGGTAATAGCCGGGGTATAGACAGTTTGATTTTTATCTTGCGCTTTTTTAGCCTTTTTAAAATCCCAGTAATACCTGGGAAGATTTGAATTATCTGTCAGTTTCCAGGCTTTGCCAGACAAAGCAACGAAAGCCAATCCGGGAGGAATCATTAATGCCTTCTGTGATCCAGCCACTACCACATCCACTCCCCATTTGTCGGTACAGAGCGCCTCGGCGCCCAATCCACTCACAGCATCCACTATTAGTATAACCCCTTTCCCTTTGGTTACCCTAGCTATAGTTTCGATATCATAGACTACGCCAGTCGAAGTTTCTACTAATTGAGTAAACACAGCTTTTATGCCTGAGTCTTCTCTAAGATTTTTCTCTATTAACTCAGGATTAACTACATGTCCCCATTCAAGGTCAATAAAAAATACTTTAAGACTAAAGGCAGCAGCAATCTCGGCCCATCTTTCCCCAAATTTTCCTCCTCTGATTACAAGCACTTTATCACCGGGAGAAAAGAGATTAGCCACTACTGCCTCCATAGCTCCTGTGCCCGAAGAACTAAACAACAAAACTTCTTCTTTTGTCTGGAATACATATCTAAGTTCTTCTCGAATTTCTTTAAAAACATCACTGAATTCTTTGCTTCTATGATGAATGATTCCTCTTGCCTGAATTAATCTAACCTCTTCGGGAAGAGGGGTAGGTCCTGGAGTAAATAGTTTGTGTTTCAATTCTCTCTCCTAAACCGTATATACACTAACTCTTTTTTTTCCTTCGAACTTGACATGTCCATCTATCCTAGCAAATAGAGTATCATCTTTACCTCTGCTCACATTTAAACCAGCATGAAATTTTGTACCTCTTTGTCGCACCAAAACACTGCCTGCCATTACAAATTGTCCTCCATATCTCTTCACTCCTAAACGTTTAGAGGCGCTGTCTCTTCCATTGGAAGAATGGCCTTGTCCTTTTTTATGAGCCATTGATTAATACCTCCCTGTTGTTAGCGGATAGCGTTTAGCGTATAGAATAAATCATGTTATACAATATACTACCCACTTTCCCATCAAACTAAAAAACTAAGAGCGCAAAGCTCAAAATCACAATTCATATCCTGTTCATAGTTCATTGTTCTGTTAGTTAACTGGTAAATGGTTAATTTTCCCCCCACTCCAAAGGGGAGAGAGCACTACTCACCAATTAACCACTCACTACTTACCATCTTATCGTTCTTTTTATCGATGAACTATGAACCATCAACCATGAACTTATCCGCTATAGATTTACGTTTTACGCTTTCCTGCGTTATGATTCTACATCTTCCTTTTACTTTCTTCGCTGTCCGCTACCTTTTATTCTTTTAACTCACTGACACCGATGGCTAAAATAATTAATCCTATCACAGCCGCAGCTATACCTACGATTCCTTCAAGAAAAATAAGCACCTCAGAGGCAAAAACAACTATCAGCCATATTCCTACTGCAGTAGCTACTACCCCTCCAATAATCTTTAGCCATTTTTTCATTCTATTTCCTCCTTGTTAATGATTTTTTGATTTCAGCAACCCCTTTACTATCCATATAAATGTTCCAGCTAATAATTCCTTTGACATTCTATATATTCTATCTGGCAAGTCAAGAAAGCGCCTCGGACAATTTCTTTCGTCACTGTAACTGGTGAATCGTATTTCGTGAATGGTGAATGGTTAACTAAATCCCACAACCATTTATCTCCTTGGTAAATGTTCACCAAAGCACGTCTATTACTGTCATTGCGAGGAGCGATAGCGACGTGGCAATCAATTTGTAGCGGTCGGATTCATCCGACAATTGTGCCATAAATGGCACCGCTACATTTGCTTCGCTTTGCTCGCAATGACACGGGGTTCACTGAGTATTTACCTTCCTTGTTTGTTTACGTTTTTTGTTTTTTACTATGCGCCATCCGCTAAACGCTATATACTAAAAAAGAGGGGAACGTAAGCCGGGTTCTGTTACCAGAGAAAATTCTACTGGCGGTGATCATTTATCTAGGACCCAGGTTACCCTGGGCCTCCAGCGGCCTACCCGAGGGTTAGACCCTCCTATTTGGCCTTGCTCCAAATAAGGTTTGTCCAGCCGAGAAATCACTTTCTCGCTGGTAGGCTCTTACCCCACCTTTGCACCCTTACTCATTAGCTTAACAGATAATAAGTGGTATGTTTTCTGTGACACTATCTGTAAGGTCGCCCTTCCTGGGAGTTACCCAGTATTCTTTTCAAGGAGCCCGGACTTTCCTCAGGATACCTTAAGTATCCTGCGATCACCTTATCCCCTCTTCTTTTTTGCTGCTTCCTTGGCTAGCTTATCTGCCTCTTTATTTTTATCTCTACTAATATAGCTAAAGCTCACCTTTTGGAAGAAATTTTCCAGATGTTTTATTTGATAGTAAAGAGGCTTTAACTTGCTGTCTTTGACTTTATAACTTCCCTCTAATTGCTTTACCACAAGTTCACTATCCAAAAAACAGCTTAGCTCTTTTGCTTTTAGGTAAAGAGCTTCTTGTAGGGCATAAATCAAAGCCATGTATTCAGCTACATTATTGGTATTTATGCCAATAAACTCAGTTATTCTCCTGATTACATCTCTATTTTGATTATAGATAATAATTCCTATTCCTGCTCTGCCAGGATTTCCCAGGGAGGCACCATCAGTATAGAGAATAAGCTTATCTAAGTTTGCCACTTCTTTGCCTTGTTAGCTAGCTTCTCTTTTTCAAATTTTGAATTCGTTTTTTCTTTGTTTCTATCTCCTTTTTCAGTCTGGTAATCTTAGCTCCTAAACTCTTAAGCTGAATATTACCAATTTTTTTCTGAAGATGTAACTCGTATGCTTTTCTTCCTGTTTGTTCAAACAAATCATTTATGTCTTTTTCCACCCGTCTTATCTGTAGTCTCAGTTTATTAATCTCACCAAATCCTTTTGTTTCCTTACTAAACCATTCTACTCCTTCTTGAGTAGTCTTTCTAACTACTTTTCCCAATCCGTCCAGTTTTTTTCTCCAATCCTTAGCCTCTTTAGCTGTCCTTTCTATCCCGTCTTGAGCAACAGTTTTGATTTCTTCTGTTAATTTATCCAATTTTTTTCCTAGTTCCTCAAATCCTGTCATTTTACTCTCACCTCCCCAATAGACATCGTTGCTCGTTGCTAGTCGCTCGTATCTCGACCATCAATCTTTTTGATACTTGAGACTGGTTTTGATTTCGTTCCTTGTACAAACATCGGGAATCGAGTGCATTGAGTTTTCACAACTTAGACTTTTTTCGTAAACACTCAGTGAACCCCGTCATTGCGAACAATGTCCCTCGCTTGTCATTGCGAAACCGAAGCAATCTCGGTTTCATCGCTCGGGATAAATTGCGTAATCTCAATTACGTTGGTCAATGACAATATAGAATATACCTTACCAAATACTTACCTTTTTTCTTTTTTTCGAGCAACGAGCGACCAGCAACGAGCAACGAATTTTGAGGCGCGCCTGAGAGGAGTCGAACCCCTAACCCACGGATCCGAAGTCCGTTGCTCTATCCAATTGAGCTACAGGCGCTGGAGCGGGAAACGGGACTTGAACCCGCGACCCTCAGCTTGGGAAGCTGATGCTCTACCACTGAGCTATTCCCGCATCAAATAGCGTATAGTTTATAGCGTTTAGCGTATAGAATAAATCATCAAAGCGAAAAGTTCAAAGCTAAAAACTATAATTCATATCTTGTTCTTATTTCATTGTTCTGTCAGTTAACCACTCACTACTTACCATCTTATCGTTATTTTTATCGATGAACCATAAACTATATGCTATGTTTTTGCCTTTTCAGTTTGCACTATACGCTACCCGCTAAACGCTATCCGCTATTTAAGATACAACAGAGGCTATTATATCAAATTTATCGCAAAAGGCAACCGATTTTAACCAGCCGCATTGCCCGTTCGCTAGCGTCCATCAGAGCCTGCCTTGAATTTTTCATAACTTCACTAAGAGAAGAAACCCTATCTACACTGCTAATCAGAGCATCTACTCCTTTTTCATACAGGACCTTGCTCCCTATTCTGATTTCTCCCCCAATAAGAATTACAGGAATATTCTCCTTTTTAGCCCTTTCAGCAATCCCCATAGGTGTTTTTCCATAAGCTGTTTGTTCGTCAATTCTCCCTTCCCCACTAATCAGCAGGTCTGCCCCTTTTAATTTTTCTTCCAGATTAGAGGCATCTATCATCAGGTCTATACCAGGTTCAAGTTTAGCCCCCAAAAAGGCAATTAATCCAGCCCCTAGGCCTCCAGCTGCTCCTGCTCCCGGGGTATCTGCTACTTCCTTGCCTAGAAATTTCTTGATCATTATGGCAAAATGAGCTAGATTTCTATTTAATATATCTACCATCTCTGGGGTAGCCCCCTTTTGTGGCCCATAGACCCTAGCTGCTCCTTCAGGACCACATAAAGGATTATCTACATCAGAGGCAACTATTACTTCTATATCAGCAATTCTCGCATCAAATTTCTCCATATTAATAACTACAATTTTCTCTAAACTCCCCCCTCCAAAAGAAACTTCGTTTCCTCTTTTATCCAGAAGTTTGACTCCTAATGCCTGAGCCATACCTGCCCCTCCGTCTACAGTAGCGCTTCCCCCAATTCCTACAATTATCTTTCTGCAGCCTCTATCTAAAGCCTCCTTAATTAACTCTCCTGTACCGTAGCTGGTGGTGGAAAGAGGATTTCTTTCCCTGGGTGGAACCAATGAAAGACCAGATGCCTGTGCCATTTCCACAACAGCAGTAATTTCATCTTCTAATATGCCAAAATAAGCGTATATTTTTTTTCCCAGAGGAGAAGTAACCTTTTTTCTTATGATTTTACCCCTCCTAGCTTCTACCAGTGACTCTACTGTCCCCTCCCCTCCATCAGCCATAGGCACCTTTATTATCTCTGCCTCAGGGAATACTCTCTTTACCCCCTTTTCTATAATCAGAGCTACTTCTTTGGCTCCCATACTTTCTTTGAAAGAATCAGGAGCAATAATAATCTTCATCTTCCCTTTCACTTTATAACCTGTGTTCCAATCCCTTTATCAGTAAATATTTCTAACAAGAGAGAATGAGACGTTTTTCCACTAATAATATGCACCTTATTCACCCCTTTTCTTAGAGCTATCTGGCAGGCCTTAACTTTAGCTATCATTCCCTTTTGTATTTCCCCTTTCTCTAACATATTCTCCGTTTGCTTTATAGCTAAACTGGGAATAAGACTCTTTTCATCAGAAGGGTCTTTCAAGATTCCCTCTACATCGGTAAGGAAAATCAACTTCTCTGCTTTTAATGCTGCAGCAATTTCCGCTGCTGCTGTATCAGCATTTATATTAAGACTCTCTCCTTTACTACTTACCCCTATCGGTGCAATAACAGAGATAAAACCTTCTCTTTCTAAAAGATCAATGAGAGCTGAGTTTATCTGCTCTATTTCTCCTACCAAACCTAAATTTTCATCCTTGCATTTTCTAGCTGTAATGAGCTGTCCGTCTTTGCCTTCCAGCCCGATGGCTTTACCTCCAAATTGATTGAGGAGAGAGACTATTTCCTTATTTATTTTACCTACTAGAACCATCTCCACAATTTCCATAGTTCCTTTGTCCGTAACTCGATTTCCTTTTATGAATTTAGGTTTCTTATCAAGCTTCTTCATCATAGTGGTAATAGCTTTTCCTCCACCATGGATAACCACCGGCTTTATCCCCACATACCTCATCAAAACTATGTCTTCAGCTATCTTTCTCTTAAGATTTTCATCTAGCATGGCCTTTCCACCATATTTTATGACCACGGTCTTGCCAGAAAATTCTCTAATATAGGGAAGCGCCTCTACCAGTATTTGGGCTCGATTTGTAGCTTTTCCCACTTATTACCCTCCTTTTTGAAAACAATAGCCACTTTTAAGGTATTTGTCAAGAAATACCTCGGACACTTTTCTTCCGTCGCTGTATAGTAGCTTCTTATTCTTTCTACTCAGCTTCTCGTTTCGGGAAAAATATAAACTCGTCGCCTTGCTCCTCAAACAGTATATTTTCCTTTTTCCTCAACTCGAAGCTTC
>CAZQMG010000030.1:0-1233 GCA_964594375.1 uncultured Clostridia bacterium
GTCCTGAAAAGAAAATTGCTCACAAAAGGAACAGATATAGAGATAACTGTCCCTATAATAGCCAGAACTATAATCAATTCTATTAGAGTAAATCCAAATCTACTTATGTAATCACCAGTTGTTGATATATTTGCCATTCCTCTCTTATTCTTCTGGATAATAGGGCGCTGTCCCTATTTACTACTATTTACAGGAATCTTTCTCTTCCAAAATCCATATCTCCCCCTCCTTTTTTTCTCTCTTTTGCCTCTCAACAAAAGACTCTGGAGAAGAACTCCGGAACACCTTTGATGCCTAAGTTGATGCGAAACAGGGCTCCCGCACTAGCTCCTTCTTCCCTCCTATTATTGCCACCCGCCGTTGTGACGTATATATCAGTGTAATCCTTCCCGCCAAAGGTCACACTTGAGATCTTCTTTACCGGAAAATGGATGCGTCGTTCCTCACTACCATCGGGTGAGTAACGGACCAGGCAACCGCCGCCCCAACGGGCAGACCACAGATAACCCTCCGCATCTACCGTCATCCCGTCCGGGGCCCCTTCTCCTTCTGGAACAACAATGAACGTATTTTGATTGCTGATAATCCCGCTATTCTGGTCGTAGTCAAACACATAAATTGCACGTTTGGCAGTATCAGTATAGTACATACGCTTACGGTCCGGCGTAAAGCCCATCCCATTTGAAATACCGATTCTGTCCAATAGTTTGATTAACTCACCGTCTGCCTGAAGCTGATACAAACAACCCAATCTATCCTTAGTTGGCATTGTACCGCAAAAGACGCGTCCTTCAGGGTCGGCAATCACATCGTTGAAGCGAGAATCTCTCTCACCAGGAATTTCCTCGAGCACATCAATCAATTCACCATTGCGCCAGACCTTGACAGCACCCTTAGCCATAAACAGCAACAAAGTTCCCTCAGCCTGAATAGTGAATCCACCTACAATCTGGCCCTGGTAAAACTGCTCATGCTCGCCGGTGCTGGGATCATAGCGAAACATACGGCCGGTAGGGATATCAGTCCAGTAAAGTCGCTTTTCGATCGGATGCCACAATGGATTCTCTCCTACAGCACATTGATAATCGGCAATTAACTCTGGTTTCACGCTAATTCTCCTTTGAATAGCTTTTTCTTGGTTTTTTATCTATTTCAGTTGTCTCATTATACAACATTTTCTACACTTATATAGTCTAATGGAGGAGTCCTGAAAACCTTCAGGGAGATTCCTCG
>CAZQMG010000030.1:1333-9001 GCA_964594375.1 uncultured Clostridia bacterium
CTACTACTATTAAGAGCTCTATCAGGGTAAAACCCTCTTTTCCTCGACTGTCCATGAACATATTGAGAGGGGAAACATCCCCCCTCAACGGCCCGATCGGCAAAGCCGACTCTCGCTTGGCTCGAGCAAGTCGGGCCTGCTCCCCCCTGTTTAACCCAAAGGAATTATTCAAATTCCGATACTTCAAAATATGCCCCCTATGGTGAAGAAAAGCTTAGCTTCTCTTTCCTCTCCATCCAAAGGCCAGGCTAAACCCAACCTTAGGACTAAAGAATATTTACCAAAGGGAATAATTCTTAGGCGCAATTCCGCTCCTATATCTTGTTTTAGCTTTATCTCTTCTTTCTCTTTACCTTCAATACCCTCTTCCCAGATACATCCTGCATCAAAGAATAGAGCGCCTCCCAGACGGTCAATATAGAGAAGGGGAGAGCCTCCCAGCATCTTCAGCCACAAGAACCTGTACTCAAGGGAGGTGAAAATAAGGTTTTCTCCTATTTGAGAATTAGTGGGATATCCCCGCAGATCAGAAATTCCTCCTAAAGAGAACAAAACTCTGGGGAAACTCAACCTATTGTCCACCTTTTTAGCTAAAATTCTCAGAGCTAGACTATTGCCATTGGAAAATTTTGTATATCCTCTTCCATCTATATTAAAGGCAGTATATTCTAAATCACTACCCAGTCCTCTGCTAGAATGCTCAACCCCTGCCTCTACTCTCATGCCTTCTTGACTAAGGTCCGGGTCACACACGGGAATTAAATCAGCAAACTCCCAAACAGCGCTTATGTTGTCTATCTTCCCCTGCCAGGTTTCGAGCCCACCCGATGAAGCAAGAAAGGGGGTGTCCACCCATTGATTAGAATAGCTCACCCCTAATCCCTGTCTATCATCTATCTGATAGACTAGACCAAGACTCTGACCTTCCAGCTCCACTTGATGTAATTCTCCCCGGGAGAGACTATAGTATTTCTCACGGTACAAATTAAGCCAAAAAGTGGGAAGAAAACTTCGGTTAAGATAGACTATATCATACTGGAATTCTTTGCCTATAAGAGTAGAGAAGTAAAGATTATGTCTTTCCAAAACATCTGAGGCAGACCCTTCCAGGGAAAAGAAGAACCCCTGCTCAGCAAAAGAAAACCAGGGAAAAATATAATCCAGTCTAAACTGAGGCTGGTAAGGAAAAGAAGGGTAAGCTACCTCCTTTTTACTGATAAACCCCGTTAGAGAATCTTTCTCTGACGGGGCAAAAGTCAATTCTTTTTCCGGAACACTCAGCAATCTTCCTGGCAAAGCTCCCAGAGAAAAAAGATAAAGAGAAAACCTTCCTTCCTTGTAAGCAGAGAGAACAACTTTTTTTCCATCAAGAGATATAGCTGGCTCAAAGACTCCCCCCTTTATCTCGGTATACTGCCTTAATTCTTTCTTTTTTGGGTGGAGTGAATAAAGATTAAATACACCATCTTTGCCATTGGAGATGAAATAAATCTTCTCTCCTTGAGGAGAGAAGATAGGACAGCGATCATCTGCTTCATCCAGAGTAAGACAAGTAAAAGTTTTATCCTTTAATTGCAAAAGATAGATATCTCTTTTTCCTTTTCGAAAAGAGACAAACACTATTCTTTCCCCATCGGGAGAGAAAGAAGGAGAGAAGTTTTGCACTAATCCATCATCATCATAGGTTAAAGGAGAGACTTCATTGCTATGGATATCCAAAAGATAGAGATTGGAGTTTCCCCCTTGCTGCTTTACGAACACTATTTTTTCCCCATCGGGAGAGAAAGATGCCTGGTCTGCCCTTAAACCATAGGTTAAACGTTCTTCCTTATTCTTCTCAATATCAAATAGATATAAATCTGACAAAAAGGTGCCTTTGGGAGAATAAAATTTTGTCTTAGAATAGAGAATCTTTTTCCCATCAGGAGAAAAAGAAACAAAAGGATTAATCCCTCTCTTTAACCTTTTCACCTCTTTACTATTAATATCCATAAGATAAAGGTCGAAAATAGCATAATCATACCCCCGATTGGAGGCAAAGGCGAGCATGTCTCCTGAAGGCGAGAAAACAGGATGTTGATTTCGTCTGCCCTGATAAGTTAAAGGCTCTCCCTCCTTAAGAGAATCATCATAGAAATCCTCTTTTCCCTTATATCTTTCTCTTATCCATTCCCGCCATTCAGAGTAAAGAAGAAAAGAGTCTTTACCCAGGATTTCTTCTAAAGTCTTATTAAAACTCAAAAAGTAAGAAGTAGGATAAAAGGCCAACTCGTCTGAGGCAAGAGCAAACTCTGTGCTAAATTGAAAAAGAGGTTGACGACGAAGATGGGCTAATATCCTGGCTATTTTATCCTTTCCATAATAATCAAAAATATAGCGGACAAAACTATCTGATTGGTAGTAGCCAGAGGTTCTTCCCCATCCCTCAAAGAAATAGAAAGCCCCCAGGCTGCCCTCAGACATAATCTTTTCTCTCTGCGCCTCATCTCTCAGTACCATCTCTTTCAAAGAATGCCACTGCTCTGCCTCGTATTGAGCTAATCCTTCTATAAACCACATAGGCAAAGTTAGATTAGCCATTAATCGCCGCAGGGGAAAAAGAGATTCCTCAATGGCAGCAAAAGTAACTACATGAGTAAACTCGTGAGCAACAACCTGTCTTACCCAGGATAGATTTCCACTGGTTGCCTCAGGATGCCATCGAGCCCGAATAACGATTTTAGCAGGCAAAATGGAGGTATAACCTCCTGTATTATCGCTATAATTTTCCACAATAATAGGAGTTTTTTCTCGTGGCTGGTACCCCAAATCAGATGTAACAGAGGGGTATATTTCTTCGGCAACCCTGGCTACCTGTTGAGCGAAAGTCTCTTCCTGCTGATGATAGTAAATAAGAAAATAAGGGGTCTGGATTACTTTCCAGTAAAGCTCGGGATGGTCAAAAGCAAAAGAAAAGGAATTAACTCTGGCTAGAAATATAAAAAGAAAAAAAAGAGCTATTACCCTACCTTTTCCAATGAAGTCTTTTTTCAATCCTGCTCTCTCTAAAGAATCTTGGCAACTCTAACCTTTACCTCCCGCACATTTTCAATTCCTACAGTATTATTAAGATAATTCTTTACCACTGTCTGCAGTTCATCTATTAAGCGAGGAATCTCTCCTTGACCCTGGGCAGAAAGGGTCAGATAAACATCTACCCCTTCCTCCGCCAATTTAATATTTGCCTTGATGTCCTCAACTCCTTCCACTCCTTTACCTATCCGTTGGATAAATCCACAAATTGCCTTCTGAGAAATTTCCATTTCACCCAGAGGATTTTTTAAAGAAACAACCGCACCCTCTCTTCTTTCTCTAGCAAGCAAAGGCAAGGCAATGCTCAAAACAAATAGAAACCCGAACAGGCAAATAAAAATCCCTTTAGTTAATAATTGCTGTTCAAGAGCAGTAAGAGCTCCCAGAATAGCAAGCCTGGGGATTATCTCCAGCGAAACGAAGAATCCTGCCAGAGACAAAAGAGCCAGAGCGACCACAATTATTCCCCATAATATCCTTTTACAAACTCTCATCTTAGCCTCCTTATTTATGAAGTATGTTTTATTCCTTTTATTTTTATGTTAATTTTAGCCACTGGTTTATCGAGAACTCTTTGCACTTCTTGCTTCACTTTTTTCTGAGTTTCCTCTACCAACTGAGGGATAGCATTCCCTTCTTTAATAATTAACTCGAGGGAAAGTCCTATTCCTTCCTGCAAATATTCTATCTTAATCCCCTCTCTCCACAAACCTCTCTTGACAGCATAAATTCCTTCCACCTCCTTGAGGACTTTCTTGATAAGTCCGCTGATTACCTTCCTATCAACTTCATAACCCTCTTCTTTTTTTTGGCTCTCCTTTTTCCAGCTAGTCATGGAAGGCCTCTTTCATTATTTTTTCTTCCACAAAATTAGTATAGAAATCACCCTTTCTAAAATATTCATTTTCTAATACATATTGATGAAAGGGAATGGTCGTTTTTACTCCTTCAATAACAAATTCCTCTAAAGCCCGTTTCATTCGAACTATTGCCTCTTCTCTATCTCTCCCCCAGGTAATAAGCTTGGCCAGTAAAGAATCATAAAAGGAGGGAATACGATAACCGGAAAAAATATGAGTATCTATCCTGATGCCCGGACCACCAGGAAGATGGAAAGAACTAATCTTTCCTGGACAAGAGATAAAATTCCTTGCTGGGTCCTCTGCATTAATACGACACTCCAGGGAAACCCCTTCCATCTTTATATCTTTCTGATTATAAGGAAGGCTCTCTCCGCTGGCGATTCTGATTTGATCCTTAACTATGTCTCTGCCAGTAACCATCTCCGTTACCGGATGTTCTACCTGAAGCCGAGTGTTCATCTCCATAAAATAGAATCTCCTTTTTTCGTCTATCAGAAATTCCACTGTTCCCGCCCCTCTATAACCAAGTTCTTTGGTTACCCTAACAGCAATTTCTCCCATCTCTTTTCGCAAAGATTCATCCAGGACAACAGAGGGAGACTCCTCTATTAGTTTCTGATACCTTCTCTGAATGGAACAATCTCTCTCTCCAAAGTGAAGAGCTTTGCCAGAGCCATCAACTAATACCTGGAACTCAATATGCCTTGCTTTATCCAGGTATTTTTCCATGTATAGGCCTGATTTCCCGAAGGAAGTTTTTGCCTCCTGCTGAGCCAAATCAAAGAGAACATCCATATCCTTCTTTTCCCAAACTACGCGTATGCCTCTGCCTCCCCCCCCTGAAACAGCTTTTAGAATTATGGGGTAGCCAATACGCGCAGCCAATCTAGAAGCCTGAGATCTATTTTTTACTATTTCCTCCAGGCCAGGAATTACAGAAATACCCTTTTTAGCTAAAGTATTACGAGCCTCTACTTTATTTCCCAATTTCCTGATTACTTCCGGAGTAGGTCCAATAAACACTATACCTGAAGAACGACAGATCTCAGCAAATTGTTCATTTTCGGCCAAAAAACCATATCCGGGATGGATAGCTTCTGCTCCCGCTATTTCAGCCGCACTGATTATACGAGGAACATTAAGATAGCTCTCCGCTGGTTCCCGTGGACCAACACAAATAGCCTCATCAGCAAACTTTACTGGAAGGGAGTGTTCATCTTCTTTAGAGAAAACCGCCACTGTTTCTACTCCCAGCTCCTTACAAGCTCTTATTATACGAAGAGCGATCTCCCCTCGATTAGCAACAAGAATTCTACTAAACACCTATTCTCCTTCTTCTATTAAAAACAACTCCTGGTCATATTCCACAGGATGTCCATTCTTTACCATAATTTCTTTGATTTTACCCTCAACATCCGAGGTTATCTCATTCATCACTTTCATAGCCTCGATGATACAGAGAGTATCTCCCACTTCCACCCTGTCCCCTACCTCTGCAAAAGGTTCTTCCTCTGGAGAAGGGCTTCTATAAAAAGTTCCCACCAGAGGCGAATTCACAGAAAAGAGTTTTTTCCCTTCCTTCTCTTTCTTCCTTTTCCTTTCCTTCTCTTCTATTCTCTTATCTTCAATAATAGAGACACTACTTCTCTCAGCAATGGCGCCTTTTTCTTTTCTCTTTTTAGTTAATCTGAATCTAGTCTTCCCCTCCTCTATTTCTAACTCAGAAAGAGAAGAGGATTCGAAAATTTTGATGACTTTCTTAAGCTGCTTAAGGTCCATCGCCTAACCCCCGCTCTTCGTATATCGTATTGCGCAACATGCATCAAGCACGACAGAGCTCGTGAATCGTGAATTGTCAACCAAACCCTACAATCATTTACTTCCTTCTTTGCGATTCACCATTCACTAATTAACCACTTACCACTCACTGGTATTTACCACTATTCGCTAAACGCTATACGCTCTTTTATGCTTTTCCTGCATACTCTTTTGACCTTGTATCTATACGGACTGCATCTCCCTCTTTTATAAAAAGAGGAACTGATAGGTCATAACCGGATTCCAAAATCACCGATTTGCTAGCTGAACCTACCGTATCCCCTCTAGCTCCGGGAGGAGCTTTTTTTACCTTGAGCTCTACAAAAATAGGAATTTCTATTCCTATTACTTTGTCTTCGTATAATTGCATAGTAACTTCCATGTTCTCCTTAAGAAAATTTGTTTTCTCACCCAGGTTTGTGCCAGGAATAATTTTATCCTCAAAAGTTTCTAAATCCATGAAATGAAAATCTTCCTTTTCTCTATAAAGATATTGGGCTTTTCTTTCCGTAATGAAAGCATCCTTTATCTTCTGTTCAGGCGAAAAGACCTTTTTTATGTTCTGTTGGCCATGAAGATTCTTTAGCGTAACTCGAACAAAAGCACCGCCTCTACCCCGCTTCGCATGTTGAAACCCCTCAAGCGTCCAGAGCTCTCCCTCGAGCTCTATAGTCATTCCAACCCGCAGGTCGTTTGCGTTAACCATTGAGAACTCTACCTCCCTCCTCACTAACAACTATCATTTCTTCTACTCTTACTCCTCCTTCTCCTTCCAGGTATATCCCTGGCTCCAGAGTAAAAACCATTCCTGCTTTTAAAATATCTTTTGATCTACTAGCTATGCTGGGCAATTCGTGGACCGCCAGGCCTACTCCGTGACCACTACCATGTATGAAGTTCTTACCGTAACCAGCCCCCTCTATCTTCTCTCTTATCATTCTATCTATATCAGAACAACTGATTCCCGGCTTGAGCGTCTTAATGACTTCTTTCTGCGCTTTGACGATTAAATGATGAATCTGGCGCCACTTCTCTTTTATTCCGGCTAAGAAAATAGTCCTGGTTAAATCAGAACAATACCCTCCTACTCTAGCACCTAAATCAAGAAGAACTAACTCACCTTTTTCCAACTTCTTTTGACTAGGCTTTCCATGGGGCAGGGAAGTCCTTTCTCCAAAAAGAACAATGGGAGGAAAAGCCTCTTCGTCTGCATTTTCCCTCAGAAAATAAATAGCTTTTCTACTGATGTCCTTTTCCGTTACTCCTGTCTCTAATTCATTTTCCAGATAGGCAAAAGCAGCTCTAGTCACTTTAAGAGCTTCCTCTATACAGGTCAGCTCCCCTACATCCTTAATCGCTCTTTGATTTTCTATTAAACCAGAAAAAGGAACCCACTCAACTTCCTTAATTTTCCTTAGTCTTTCGTATTCGGCAAAAGAAAAGTGGGAAGCCTCAAAGCCCACCCTTTTACCTCTTAGTTTCTTACAAATCTCAGAAATGGTTTTTTCAAAACTATCTTTCTGAATAACTATCTGCCAACCATTTAATCTGGACTTTGCCTCTTCAGCAAAAAGGGAAGTAGTGATAAAAAACTTATCTCTACTGCTGAGTAATATTTCCCCTTCTATCCAGTAATGACTGAGATAAGAAACATTTTCTGTTCCCTTAATGAGAAATGCTTCTATTTTCTCCTCTTTAATCTTTTGACGAAGAACAGTTATTCGATTCACTATTCACCATTCACGATTCACTAATAATTATCCCAGATAATCTTTTAATTTATCGTCTCCCAAGAGTCTATTTACCAAATTTTTTACCTTATGAGCTCTTTCTTTCTCCATTACAAGAACGCCATTTTTCGTATTGACAATAATCAAATGAGAAAGACCAATAACCCCCAGGATTTTATTTTCTC
>CAZQMG010000030.1:9101-16892 GCA_964594375.1 uncultured Clostridia bacterium
GTATTGACAATAATCAAATGAGAAAGACCAATAACCCCCAGGATTTTATTTTCTCTATTTATCAATATGCAATCGCTGCTCCCCATCTCTTCTACTAACCCTCTTATGATATTTCCTTCTTCATCTCTATTCAGAATTCTTTCTAAAGCCTTCCAATTACCTATATCATCCCAAAAAAAATCTCCCGCAATAGCTACTACTGAAGAAGTTTTTTCCATAACTCCATAATCAATAGAAATTTTAGAAAAAGATGTATAGACTTCTTTGATTATTTCTTTTTCTTTATCCGTTCCCAAAGCTTTCCCTATCTTCATTAAGCCCTTATAGAGCCCTGGAAGATGTATTTTCATCTCATTCAGGATAATGGTAGGCTTCCAGGCAAAAATTCCTGCATTCCAAAGAAAATTGCCCTGTTCAAAAAACTCCTCAGCCTTTTTATAAGAAGGCTTCTCAGTAAACCTCTCTACCTTCAAAAGAGAAATCCCATTTAAATCTTCTAATTTTTCTCCTACCTGGAGATAACCATATTCGGTCTCCGCCCGGGTAGGTTTAATACCAATAGTCACCAAGAAATCTTTCTCTGCCTGTTCAAGCGCAGCTGAAATAATCTCGGCAAATCTTCTTTCATTTCTTATGAGATGGTCAGCCGGAAGCACCACCATAGACTCATCCCCTCTCTTTTCTTTTATCCATACACTGGCAAAACCAATACAAGGAGCGGTGTCTTTTCCCTGTGGCTCGGCAATAATATTCTCCAGATGAACCTTAGGAAGCTGACTTACCACTGCATCCTTCAAGTCCTCTCTTATTACTAAAAAAACATTTTCAGCACCAAAAATATCAGAGGCTCTTCTGTAAGCCGCTTGAAGGAAACTCTCCCTATTCTCCAGGTTGATAAATTGCTTGGGACAGTTCACCCTGCTTTCAGGCCACAACCTTTTCCCTAGCCCTCCAGCCATAATTACACCTACGCTCATCTCTTATTCCTTTAATAGAAGTGATTTACATGCTTACCGAAGGACATTCCTTAAAATCCGTTGCTCGTTACTGATTGCTAGTCGCTTGTGTTCTCTCTTCTCGAAAGGAAAAGAAAGAAGTGTGTAAATCGTATTGCTTTGTAGATTTTAAGATTTTTTCTTACGAGCAACGAGCAACTAGCAACGATATACAGTGAGAGTTGTCCTTCGGTATTTCTCATTTTCATTCTATCACAAAACTAACCCTTGTCAATAAAACGCCTCGGACAAATCCTTTTTTATCCATTACTTCGTGTTCGGGACAATTTTAGCATCATGGGGAAGTAAGTTCAATTCGTATTTGTTCGACTTTCTCATGAACCGCCTGTTTTCGTAAAAGTTAAGATTTTCTTTGCAAGAATCCAATCTTTCATGTGTCTTTTGCTCTGCGATTTGGTTTTTGCCAAATTCAGTCTCCTCTAAGAGTTTTAACCTTTACTCAAATACTATCCTTTAATTATACTTGTCCAACAAAAATTATTGTTGTTTTTGAGAAAAATCAATATTTAGCAGTGTCTACCTACGAGGGTCTCTCGACAAAAGGTTATTATTCCAAAATTCTCTTTATTTATTCATTGTTTTTTGCAGCTCAGCCTTAAGCTCCTGATTATTTCTCTCCAGAATTCTAATCTCCGCTTTAAGATCTTGCGTCCTCGTCATGAATCTCAATTCTTCAACTCCAAAGGTAATAAGAACAGCTAGAACTACGATTCCAATGACAATTAACACTCCCTTGAAGCTCATCTTTTTCTCCTTCCCCCTTGTTTTCCCTTTGAATTTAGACCCTTCGCTAAGGTCCTTGTTCCCGGTAGTTCTGGATTAAAGATAAGATTAACTCTCTCCTGAGTGAGAGCAAGCGCGTCACTTCTTCCTCCGAAAAGTCTTTTTTGTAAATGATAAGGGAAGACGGATTACATATCGAAGTCCCCATATGGTAGAGAGATTTCGGGTAGTTCTCCCTATTTCTGAAAAAAGCTCCTGGATAATAACTCGTTCCTTGACCTCACCGACTTCCTTCACTAAAACAAGGCGATGAATGGAATAGAGACCTATTAAGAATGCTAAAAGGAAGAAAAAATCCCACTGTTGAAGGTTGAGAGTTTGAAAAGCGAATTCTCTTCCTGGTCCGATCCACCTCATAGTCCAGGAGAGCTCCCGCTCAGCAAAGAAGTCAGCGAACTTACCTCCCAAAATAGATCCAATACCAGCTGCGAGCGAATTAATAAGGCTTATGGTAGAGAGAAATGCGGTTGCCTGTCCCCTGGGTGCCAGTTTAAGCCCGATATTTCCCGAAGCAAGGGCTACTCCCGCCGCAGAAATACCGGTGAGGATGTGTATTGTCACCAATAATGGCATAGTAAAAGAGTACCTTTCCGGCATTGTGGTGAAAGTCCAGGCCAGAATGCATCCGATGAATAGAGGACCGCTCACCCGAAGAACTGACTTATTGGTGAAACGGTCAGAGAATCTTCCCCACACCCGAAAAAAGGCAACACTCATGATCTGACTAATTACCGAAAGGGTAATAATAACAGACATCTCCAACTTAAGCCTTTTGAGCATATAGACTGTAAAGAAAGGAACCGCAAGATTTACGGCAAAATTCCAGGACCCTAGAAAGATAATAAGGTTTTTAAAGTTTTCGTTTTTAAATGGTTGAAGCAGTAGTCTTGCAAACCTGGTTTTTTCATTTGTTTGTACCATGCGTGGTTCGGGGATCATTGCTATGTAGCGAATACCAACAAGCCCGATCAGGCAGCCAGAGAAGAAAAGAATGGAATAGCCGTAAAGCTCAGAAGCAGGGAAAACCTTCTTCCAATAGTCAAGATAAAAGGCAGCGACCAAGGAAAGGGGAATCCCCAGTGCTGTTGCCAAACTCATTCTCTTTGAAAAAAAGGACCCCAGTTGGCTCTTGGGAACTAGATCTCGCATCCAGGAATTCCAGCTAGTACTTCCAATAGCTACCAGAGATGAACGAGCCAAAAGGGCGATAGTAAGAGCGCTTAGCCCAACTTTCACCGAGAAAAGAAAAGGGATCAAGCCAATGAGGAGCCAGAACAGTCGTGCTACGGTCAGAGAATAAACGGAGATGAGCTTGCGATTGCGTACCTTTTCAACCAAATATATGGCGGGTATTTGAACGAGTTGCGCCAAAAAAGGAATGGCAGCTAGTAGTCCTACCACTGCATTGGAAGCTCCCAGTTGGAGAGCAAAGGCAACCAGGAAGACACCCATAGTTAGGGTGACCATGGCCTGCGAGGTTAGGCCATCCTTAATTACGGTCCTCAGCCCGGATCGAATCTCCTCTTCGCTTAAGGTCTCTTTGGGAAAGAATTTCATCCTGTTTCCTCTAGCTTATGGTGTTCATCTCGGTAAAGCTTCCATAGCAAATGAGGTTATCCCCTGCGTGGAGTTTATGATTTCCCCGAGCTACTAAAATCTTTTCTTCCTCACGTTCGATGGCCAAAACCAGGATCTTCTTCTGACCAAAATCCGAGGTAGCCAAAGTCTTTCCCACAGACGGGGAGCCCCCATGTAAGGTAATCTCAGCTATACCGAAGTCTTCCCCTAGATCGAGTACTCTTCCGATAGCCCTTTTTTGCAGCTTGAACCTTTCACGAAGTTTCTCTTCGATCTTCTTAGAGAGCAAGCGGGCAATCCTGGTTTGAGTTGCTATTCTGAATATCACGTATAAAGCCAATATTAGAGCAACGAACCAGAGTATCGCCCAAAACGAGGTTACGGCAAGGAATGAAGAGACCAGTCCAGCGACAACTACTACCATTCCTGCATTTCCGGTGATCATCAAGACAGAAATTATCTTGCGCCTCATGGGGTTGTTGGTGACTAGTTCTGCTTCTCGGGTAGTAAAGCCGGTACCGGTGAGGGCCGAAAGAGCCTGGAAGTTTGCTGTTGGTTTATCAAGGCCGGTCAATTGAAGAGCTACCGCAGCCACTTTCCTTATTACAACGCTGACAAACACCACCACAATAATAAGGACGATTCCACCCATTTTTGGACCTCCTGAAGTTGATAAGGATCTTTTCTGAACATACACCTATGGGAAATGTTCCATCTTCGTTCTTTTTAAAACCACTTCTTTCTCCTAAAATAAACAAGCATTGAGACCCCTATAAAAACCATTCCTAACAACACCAAAGGATAGCTCCATTTCCACCCAAGTTCGGGGAAATATTTAAAGTTCATACCATAGATACCCGCGATAAAAGTCAAGGGAATGAATATGGTTGCGATAATGGTCAGGACCTTCATCACCTGGTTCATTCTGTTGCTTATACTGGAGAGATAAATATCGAGCATCCCGGAAAGGATATCTCGTGAGGTTTCAATGGTATCAATCACCTGGATAGTATGATCGTAAACGTCTCTTAAGTAGATACCTGTCGATTTCTGGATAAGGGGAGATTCCACTCTTTGGAGACCACTAACAACCTCTCTTAAGGGCCAGATTGATTTACGAAGCATGATAAGGTTTCTTTTCAGATCGTTCATTATTGCGAGGATTTCTGGAGTTGGATTAGCAACTAATTCCTCTTCTAAAGATTCTATCTTCTCTCCTAATTTCTCCGGAATCACAAAATAGCCATCAACGATGGTATCCAGCAAAGCGTAGGCAAGATAGTCGGCTCCCATTTTTCTTATGCGACCCTTCCCATTTTTAATTCTTTCTCTGATGGGATTAAAAACATCCCCTTCCCTTTCCTGGAAAGAAATCACAAAATTTGAGCCCACAATCAGACTCACTTGCTCCGCCTGAATTCCATCCTCTTTTTCATCGTGATAAAACATTTTTAAAACGATGAAGATGTAATCCCCAAAATCCTCTATTTTTGGACGCTGCTCGGTATTTACGATGTCTTCCAGAATTAGCGGATGTAGGTCAAAGTGTTTTCCGATTTTTTCGATAATCTCTATATCGTGAATCCCATCGATGTTAATCCATGTCACCGTTGTTTTATCCTTAAATGGAAAACATTCCTCAATCGTTTTTGTTTCCTTCTCTTCAAATTGAGCTTCATCATAGTCAATGACGGTAATCCTTACCTTCTCAGTCTTTTTCTCTCCTATATGAACGAGAGTCCCCGGAGGAAGACCAACCTTTTTTGACCTTTTCTTAATGAATCTGGGCATTATGATTCACCTCCTATCGATCAAGACACGCCTCACTACCCTCGGCATATCTCGTATCTCGTTGTTCGTATCTCGTATCTAGCATCTAGTATAACCTATCCTTTTGAGTGCTCCAAAGTCTTTTTTCGAGATACGAGATACTAGATACGATTCACGTTTTTTCAAAGAGTGTCCTTCGATAGACCATATAATTTCCTAGTTCATCAAGTATAATATAGCAGATAACGGTATCGGTGTAAAAGAAGTTCTGCGTAAGCAGACTTTGGAGGGGGAGGAGCAAGACATGCACAAACCTGCCACTTGTTCAAAAGCTTTCTGATGGCGTTCTCCGGAGACAACTAGGATATCTTTACCTTTGGGTAATTTGGGGATATTAAGGGTCTCTTGGCCCGAGACGCTTTAGAGATTCTATTTCTATATTCCTCGACGACTAACTCATAAACATCTAAAATCTTTCGGGTAATTACATCCCAGGTAAACATCCGAGCTGTTTCCTTTCCTTTTTTGCCTATTTTTTCCCAAAACTCTGGGTCGGATAGTAATTTTTCTACTGCATTAGCAATCTGGTCTGGCCTGCCATAGTCAATTAAAATCCCATTTTCACCATCTTTAATAAAATAGGGAATCCCTCCCTGTCTTGTAGCTATAACTGGTTTTTCCATCGCCTGCGCCTCTAAAATAACTATCCCCTGTGCTTCTTTTCTGCTGGGTAAAATGAGCATGTCACTACAGGCTATAGCCTGTAGTTTATCCTGTTCAGAGAGCTCGCCAGTGAAAATCACATCTTTGTCCAAACGAAGATTTTGGGATAGCTCCATCAGCATCCTCTTTTTGCCTCCGTCTGGCCCGACCATGAGAACCTTCACCCTGTGTTTTTTGAGAATTGACGGCGCTGCCATTAATAGGTACTTCACGCCTTTTTTCCCAATCAGCCTGCCCAGATATAGAATTACCGGGATGCCTTCCAATCCATATTTTTTCCTGAAGGGCAACGGGTCAATATTATTATCAAAAATTTCTGCGGGAACTCCGTTGGGAATGATACAGATTTTTTCCGGACGGATTGCCTTAAGCACATACGGTTTCTCGGCAGGAGAGATTACAATAACTCTGTCAAAAAATCTCAAGGTCTGTCTTGTTATAATACTTGCCCAGATTCTTCTCCTTATATTTTCTTTATGAGCTGAATCACCGATCCCCAGGGCCCCGTGGGTGGTGACAATACTGGGAATTTTCTTTATCTTGCTGAGCAAAGCGCATACATCACTATGAGGAAAACCAATGCTATGAACGTGAATTATGTCTGGCCGAAGTTGAAGAATTTTTCCTGCTAAGCCTCGCCAGATGCGAAGCCCTGCTCCAAGATTAAAAGTTTTGAACCTTCGAATATGTATTCCGTTGATCTCCTCTGAGCTTGCAAATCCAGGGTAATTATTTGTGGGCGTGCAATTCGAAGTTAATACAAAGACTTCATGACCTCGCTTTACCAGGTTCTTTGATAAATGAAATACATGAGTCTCGGCTCCACCTATCACCGGGTGAAAATAACAAGGAAGCATACATATTCTCATATGTGTCTAGCCACTATCACTGGGAAGTTTTTTAAGGTATGGGAGCATTTTGTAAAATCTTAGGGCCGAATAAAAAACTGATATTATGCCTACAAGAAGAAGTGCTAACTCTGGCCTTGCCAGTAAAGATAATACGAAAACGATAAATAATTGGTTGCTTCGGTGGTTTAATCTTAATTTCATAAGTCTCTTTAAGTCCTGCCAGGATTTTTTCAAAATTTCCTTTCTTCCTCTGGCTCCTACTAGCTCGGTAAGATAGTTACCTCCTAAAAAGCCTATTATGCCAATTAGGCTAAATACCCATCCTAAAATTGACCCCCTGGCACTCCAGACGCCGTATCCTATACTCAGACATAAAACTATTTCTACTACCCGATCCGAAAGAGAGTCAATGATTTCTCCAAAGGGAGAGCCGAGATGCTTAACCCTGGCAATTTCCCCATCAACACCATCCACAATATTGATGACCTGGACTAATATACCCCCGGCAATGAAATTTCCATAAATGTAAGCAAGAGCAGCTCCAATTGCTAAAAAGATAGTGGAAATGCTTACCTGGTTGGGAGTAATATTTTTGTCAATTAGAAATCGGGTAATTAGGTGATAACAGGGGCTATTAATATAGGTGGAAACAAATGCTGTTTCTTTATGTTTATGAGACCTTTTGAGCGAATCCCATTCCTTTTTTGGAATCATAAGAGCTTATCTCCTCTCGATTTTCATGTACAGCTTCAACTAAATAATCAGCTATCAGCTCTTGCCAATTTTCTATGCGCTTTACCCCTGCTGGAAAATCATTTACTTCCAGGGCATAATAACCATCTTTACCCTCTATCAAATCCATTCCTCCTATCTCCATTTCCATCCTGTCAAAGCAGCGTAAAGCCCCTTTCATTGTCTCATCCGGAACAGATACCTGCCAAGCCTTACCCTCATTGGGATGGAAAAAACTCTCAACAACCTTTCCTATTTTATATATTCTGGTCACACCATCATTGTTGGGAATAAATTTTTGTAGATATATCCATTTTTTCCGCAAATTCTTCAGATTA
>CAZQMG010000031.1:0-2985 GCA_964594375.1 uncultured Clostridia bacterium
TGGCTCGAACTGATGCTATATAGGATAAATGGCTCTTGTCAAAGCTGGAAATATCAAGTTCTTCAAGCGCCACATTATAGTGGGCTCCCAGGCCAATACCTATTTTCGCCAGTGCTGAAGAATAGGCTAACCCTGTAATTAATACTATCACCGCTACTATCAAACCACTTTTCTTTATCATAATTGACCTTCCTTTCTTCTACTTCACTCAGCCTAGAAAACATTTTTCCGGACTGTTTTTTCGACGAGACGCACTCCCGCTCCTCCTCCGAAGCCCGGCCGCCCTCACTGTCGTTCGCTCTGCTCACTCAGGGTGCTCACCGTCTCACACCCGTTGCTATTCACGCGCTCTTTATTCATCGCGCAGCAACTCTGCACCGCAGGCGCTCGGGTCGGCTTCAAATCCCTTTTTGTTCGTAGGAAGTGCTTTGTTTTTCACGATATACGATTCTTGGTGCCGAAGGGGGGATTTGAACCCCCATGGAGTTGCCTCCACATGGTCCTGAACCATGCGCGTCTGCCGATTCCGCCACTTCGGCATTATCTAACCTGCTTATTTACTACAAAAGCTTTTCAAATAGATAATCTTCCCATAGTAAAATCCTATCAGAAAATATGGGATTGTCAATTTGACATCTTTCAAAATGTTTTGCATAATGTGAGAAATTCTTGAAGAAAAGGAGAGGGAAAAGATGGCAGTAGATTTACAACAAATTGCTGACAATCTCATCAAGGGGAAGTCTCCTGAAGTGAAAGAATTGGTGCAAAAAGCTCTGGACGAGGGTATAGACGTAGAAAAGGTTCTTAATGAGGGATTGATAGCAGGGATGAATGTAGTGGGAGTAAAATTTAAGGCCAATGAGTTCTATGTTCCTGAGGTTCTCATTGCTGCTCGTGCTATGAAGGGCGGGATGGGAATCTTAAGGCCAATTCTGATAGAGAAGAATATCAAGGGTGTAGGAACGATAGTTATAGGTACAGCAAAAGGCGATTTGCATGATATTGGTAAGAATCTGGTAGGAATGATGCTGGAAGGAGCGGGGTTTGAAGTAATAGACATAGGAGTGGATGTATCTGCCGAGAAGTTTGTTCAGACAGCCAAAGAGAAAGATGCTTCCCTTATCGGGCTTTCTGCTCTTCTTACCACTACTATGGTTTCTATGAAGGATGTTGTCAAAGCTGCGCAAGAGACAGGTTTAGATGGCAAGGTTAAGATTATGATTGGTGGCGCACCGGTTACCCAGAGTTATGCTGATGAGATTGGGGCCAATGGTTATGCTCCTGATGCAGCCTCGGCTGTGGATAAGGCAAAGGAACTCTTAGGGATTGGTAATTAAGAATCAAAATTGGATTTTCTTGCTTTCTTTACTTTCCTGTAAAGAGAAAAGGTAGGAAGCAGATTAAAAAAATAGAAAAGATGGCATCAAAATGCCATCTTTTTTTATTAGAAATAAGTATTAGGGCAGGAGTGTTTAAAGTCAATAGGTAAGATAGAATAGGTATTCTTTTCGCAAAGAGAGATTTTGACAACGATAGCAGAATTTGCTAACCTTGAGAAAAATAGAGGATTGAGGAAAAGGAGTTCTACTCGATGTTAATTATAGGGGAAAAAATCAATACCAGTCTTTGCGGTGTTGAGGAAGCGGTAAAGACTAGAGATAAGGATTTTATTCAGAATCTGGCTAAAAAACAGGTGAACTCAGGCGCAGATGTGTTAGATATAAATGTAGGTACCAGAATCAACTCAGAAGTTAAAGATATGAAGTGGATGATAGGAATTGTTCAAGAGGTAGTTGATGTCCCTCTCTGTATTGATAGCCCTCGTCTTGAGGCTGTAGAGGTCGGGTTGGCTGAATGTAAAGGCAAGGCGATGGTCAACTCTATCACTGCCGAAAAAAAAGAATGGAGGAACTCCTTCCTCTTCTAGAGAGATTCGGTTGTAAAATAATTGCTTTGACTATGGATGATAGAGGGATTCCCGAAGATATAGAGCAAAGATATGAAATTGCTGATAAATTAATAAGAGCATTAACTAAAGCTGGAATTTCCTTGTCAGATATTTATATCGATCCTCTGGTTCGTCCTGTTAGTACCGATTCATCTTCTGGATTGATTGTACTGAAATCTATAAAAAAAATTATGAGTTCTTTTGAGCATGTCCATACTATTTGTGGTTTAAGTAACATCTCCTTCGGTTTACCAGAAAGGGATGTTTTGAACAAGAGCTTTCTCTTGTTCGCTATGTCTATGGGGCTTGATTCAGCTATTCTTGATCCTTTAGACAGGGAGATGATGGCGATGATTAGAGCAGGAGAAGTGCTTCTGGGTAAAGATGAATATTGTCTGAAGTATTTGACTTCTTTTCGAGAAGGAAAATTCTGATAGATGCTGAACGCGAATATGGAAATAGAAAAACAGAAGTCATCATTAAGAAAAAGAATTCTCGCTTTTCGTCGAGCCCAATCTTTGCGGGACATAGAAAAGAAAAGTGGTGATATAAGGAGGAAACTTTTTACCTTTGTCCCTTTTTGTCAGGCAGAGACGATTCTTTTTTATTTGGCTATGAAGGATGAAGTCCAAACTGAGAAAATGATAGAAGAATCTCTACAGAAGGGCAAAAGAGTAGTTGCTCCCCTTATTGATTGGCAAAGAAAAGAGATTCTGCCTTCAGAGATAAAAGACCTTACTAAGGATATCGAGATTGGCGTTCTTAAAATTCCTCAGCCGAAAAATAATTCATACTCTCCTTTCTCTCCAGTAAATATTGATATGGTAATAGTTCCCGGAGTCGCCTTTGATAGGAAAGGGAGTCGCCTTGGTTTTGGAGGGGGTTTCTATGATAGATTTCTGGGTAAATTATCAGACAGAACTAAGCTAGTAGCTTTGGCTTTTGAGTTACAACTGGTGGATAATGTTTCTTCTCAATCTCACGATATAGCTGTTGACTACCTTATTACTGAGAGAGGAATTATTAACTGCAAAAAC
>CAZQMG010000031.1:3085-6833 GCA_964594375.1 uncultured Clostridia bacterium
GGGGACTCCTACTCCAGGAGGGGGAAGTGTGGCCGCGCTGGTAGGCTCTTTGGGAGCAGCTCTTCTCTGTATGGTAGGAAATTTTACCGCAGGAAAGCCAAAATATAAAAGCGTGGAAAAAGATGTTAAAAAGATCTTTGGGGAAGCGGATAAACTTAAAGAAAGTCTTTTTGTATTGATAAGAAAGGACATGGAAGCCTATGAGAAGTTTTCCCGGGCCAGTCAGATGCCAAAGGATACTCCGCTAATGAGAGAAAAGCGGAAACAGGTGTTACAAAAAACTCTAAAAGAGGCTGCTGAGGTTCCCTGGCGTATATCACAAGCTTCTCTTCAGGTAATAGAATTGGCAGAGAAACTTCTCCCTAAGGGAAATCCTAACTTGATAACTGATGTGGGAGTGGGTGTTTTATTGGCAGAAGCAGCCTTGAAGAGCGCTGTCTTGAATGTGAAAATTAATCTCTCTTTCATTAAAGACGAGGAATACAAGAATAGAAGAAGCAAGGCTTTAGAGAAGATCTTATCCCAGGCTTCTCAAATAAAGGACGGGGTGTTAAAAGCAATTCAGGAAGAAATGGATGGGTAATAAAAAGGGAAAGAGATAGACATGAAGACTCTCTTTGCTGTCTGTTCTTGGGGTTTGGGTCATGCTACTAGGGATATTCCTCTTATGCGAGGTATCCTGAAGGCTAAGCATAGCCTGACTATTGTAGGAAGAGGGAGATCATTGGAGCTTTTAAAAGGTGAACTTGGAGATAGATGCCAGTATGTGAGTATGTCTGATTATTCTTCTGTCTATTCCAAGAAGGACTTCTCTGTAGCTAAATTCCTGGGTTATTTCCCTTTTTATATAGATGAAATCATCAAAGAACATATTAAGATTAAAAAGTTGGTCAGAAAAGAGAAGTACGAGAGAATAATCTCTGACAGTCGTTTCGGCGTTTATGATAAGAAGATTCCTTCCTATTTTATTTTTCATCAATTGAGGTTTATTTCTCCTGTTCGTATAAAGCTTTTCGAAATGGCTACAGAGAGGTTCAATTATTCTTTTTTTAAAGAAAATTTCTCTATGTTTTTGGTTCCCGATGATAAAAAAAATCCCTTAAGTGGAGATCTTTCTCATAATCTGAGGTATTTTAAGGACGACAAGGTAGAATATTTAGGGATTATTTCTGATTTAAAAAAAAGAGAGGTTAAGCAAGACATCGATTATTTTATTTCTTTATCTGGACCCGAACCTCAGAGGACGGTCCTGGAAAAGATAATTCTGCAGCAGGCATCTTCTCTGAAAGGGAAAGTCGTTATTGCTCTGGGTAGACCAGAGGACCAGAGGAATAGGACTTTCAATCATCTTCGTATCTTTGGATACTTAGGGAGAAAGAAGCAAGAGGAAATTATGAATAGAGCCAAATTGGTAATTACTCGATCTGGCTATACTACTCTTATGGAACTAGTTGCTTTAAATAAGAAAGCTTTACTTATTCCTACTCCTGGACAGACAGAACAGGTTTATCTGGCGGATTATCATAGAAAAAAGGGAAATTTCTACAGCGTCAGCCAGGATGAGTTAAATCTGACAAGAGATGTGGAAATAGCCAGCCAATATAGAGGGTTGAGTCATGAAGTTGATACAGATAAGGCTGTAGAAATTTTCATGAAGAACGTTTTTGGGAAATGAAGAGAAAATTTCTTATTATCTTGTCTACTATAATCGGCATAGTTATTGTTGTCTTGATATTTCGTTTTGCCGATATTGGGCAAATATTTTTTCAGGCGAAAGAGATAGGTTTTTTGGGAGCAGGTATTTTTCTGGTAAATACTTTTTTGATAATTCTTCTCTCCAGCCTTTCCTGGTGTATCATTTTAAAGTCTTATGGTTTCTCTCCTCCTTTTAAAGACGTATTGTCGGCGAAGATAATCGGCTCTATGGTCAGCTATCTTACCCCTTCTATGTATATTGGAGGAGAGCCATTAAGAACATACATAATCAGCAAGAAACATAAATATCCTATGGCTAAGATAGGGGCCAGTGTTATTGTGGACAAATTCCTGGAATTAGGAGCAGGTTTGTTTTTCATTTACCTGGGGAGCATCCTGACCTTGATAGAATACAAACTTCCTTTTCAGATATATCTTACCCTTTTGATTGTTAATATTCTTTTTGGCCTGGGAATGGGACTTTTACTCATCAGTTTTATTCTTAAAAATAGAGTTTTTACTAAGATAGCTACTTTTATAGGACGGATAAGTATTCTATCTAAAATAATGAGTAAAATTATACCCCATATATGGGAAATAGAAAATGAGGTTTTTTTGTCTTTCAGGCAACACCGACGAGAGACATTTATTGCTTTTTGTCTCAATCTTTTAGCTGGATTTCTTATCTTTCTAAAGCCGGCTATTTTCTTTTATTTTCTTGAATTCATCTTTAGGTTTTCTCAATTAGCTTTAGTCTTTGCTCTTACTCATCTTATTTTAGCCTTTCAGTTCACTCCTGGAGCCCTGGGTATTTATGAACTAGGAGCAGTAGGAATTTACCGAATTATTGGAATAGGGGCAGATAAAGCACTTGCTTTTACTTTAATGATTAGGTTCACTGACCTCATAGGGGTAAGTGTAGCTGTCTTTTTGGTCATTCGTTTTGGACTTTTGAGGTTTCGAAGTGAGAAGAAAGAATGAGGGTTTGTTTCTCTTCTGACCAGTCCTTTCCTCCTTTGGGAGGAGAGGGAATTTCTACAGAGAATTTCTGTGTAAGGTTAAACCAGAGAAATCACCGGGTTACTGTTCTTACCTCAAAGGTTAAGAATATCCCCTTGGTGAAAGAAATCAGGATTTATAGATTCTTTACTTTCCATTTTCCCATAGCAAAAAATTACCTTGCTTTTCCTGCTTTCAAGAAAGTCGTTTCTGTATTAAAAGAGGAAAAAATAGAGATAATTCAAATCAACGAGCCCAGTTATTTAGGCTGGCAATCATCGAAAGCAGCCAGGAAACTAAATATTCCTGCGGTCATCGGATTTCATAGCCAGGTAGGTAATATTTTTCCTTTCTATGCTCCTTTTTTTATTAAGAAACTAATCGAGCTGTGGTTCTCCTATTTTTTTAGAAAAGGAGATTTGGTAATTGCTCCTTCTCATTTTGCTGCTCGGCTCTGTCAAAAGTATACTGATAAACCTATACAGGTGGTGAGTAACGGGGTCGATTTAAAAAAATTCAATCCAGGAAGGGTTAGTTCTGAGGATGAGAGGAGGTTCAGGGAAAGGTATCTTTTGAGAGATTCTTCTCTTTTACTTTACGCAGGCAGACTTAGTTATGAAAAGAATTTAAGCTATCTTTTAAGAATAATGCAGGCTCTAAGCAAGAAGAAAAAAGGAATTAAACTGTTGATTGTGGGTGAAGGTATACTGAAGAAAGATTTGGAGAAGAAGGTGAAAAAGACAGGAGTGACAGAGGACGTTATCATTGCCGGCTATCTAGGAGGAAAGGATTTGCTTTGCGCCTATCTCTGTGCGGACATTTTTATTCTGTCTTCTTTTTGTGAGCTCCAAAGCATAGCTACTATGGAGGCTATGGCTATGAAGACAACTGTTCTGGTAGCGAGAAATGAAGGAAACGCAGCTCAAGAGCTAGTAAAGGAAGGAATTAATGGCTATACTTTTGGCTTAGAAGACACAGGGGAAGCAGTGGATAAAATCATTAGAATTCTTTCTGATAAAGAGTTAAAAAGAACTATGAAGGAGGAGTCTTTTAA
>CAZQMG010000031.1:6933-16834 GCA_964594375.1 uncultured Clostridia bacterium
TTAGAATTCTTTCTGATAAAGAGTTAAAAAGAACTATGAAGGAGGAGTCTTTTAAGGCTATCCAGGAACATAACATAGAGGAGAGTATCTCAGAGCTGGAGGAGATATATCAAGGCCTCATAAAGCGTAAAACCATAGCGTAAAACTAAAAAGTTTTAAATTTTGAATTATGGTTTTTAGCTTTGCGCTTTTAGCTTTTAGTTTAATATGAATAGCGTATAGTAAAAGCAAGAAACCACTGGAGGATTTGATGTATGAATTGATGGTTAGAAGTAATTTTGCTGCTGCTCATCAATTAAGAGAAATAGGAGGTAGTTGTGAACAATTACACGGACACACCTGGAAGGTTGAGGTATTCCTTCAAGGGGAGGAATTAGAAGATTTGGGGATACTTATGGATTTCAGGGAGGTCAAAAGTATAGTTAAGAAATGGATAGATAAATTGGACCACCACTATTTGAATGACGTTTTAGAAGGCATGAATCCTACCACGGAGAATCTGGCTAGATATTTATTTGAGAAATTGGAAGAAAGTATATGTTCAAAAGGAGCGAAGTTAAGTAAAATAAGGGTATGGGAATCCGATGATAGTTGTGTAAGCTACGAGAAATAGCGAAAAACGTAAAACGAAAAGCGTAAAACCATAGCGTAAAACTAAAAATGTAAGAATAAAACTTAAAATCTAAAACCAATTAAAAAGAAGGGAAAGACAAGTTTTGAATTTTGAATTATGGTTTTTAGCTTCATAAGGAGGTATTTAATGGAGTCTATACTACAGGTAGCTCTTGATTTTGTGAACCTGAAAAGAGCCTTGAAAGTAGCTGAGGCAGCAGTAGCAGGTGGAGTGGATTGGCTTGAGGCAGGAACCCCTTTAATCAAGAGTGAAGGTCTGGATATAGTGAGAGAATTAAGAGGGAGATTTCCCGATTATACTATTGTGGCTGATATGAAGATTATGGATACGGGGAGGATAGAGGCAGAGTCGGCCTTTAAAGCAGGAGCTAATATTGTCTGTGTTCTGGGAGCGGCTGATGATTCGACTGTTAGAGAGTGCGTAGAAGCGGCCAGGAATTATGGGGGAAAGGTAATGGTGGATTTAATAAGCGTAGCCAATCCTCTAAAAAGAGCCAGAGAAATAGAAAAGATGGGTATAGACTATTTGGGAATACATACCTCAATTGATGAACAGATGCGGGGAGAGGACCCTTTTCACCAAGTAAGGGAGTTCTCTCAAGAAATAGACCTTCCCCTGGCTGTAGCCGGGGGAATAAATTCAGAAACCGCGGCAAGGACGGTTGAGGCGGGGGCAGCTATTATCATAGTGGGAGGAGCTATAATTAAAGCTGAAAATCCTGAGAAAGCTACCAGGGTAATTAAACAAGCGATAAGGGATAGGAAGGTTATTAAAACGGAATTATTCAAGAGAGTAAGAGAGGATGAAATCATAAATCTCTTTGGTAAAGTTTCAACGCCTAATCTTTCCGATGCTATGCACCGAGGGGGAGAGATTGAAGGTCTTTCAAGAGTTACCCCGGGAGTAAAATTAATTGGTCCGGCTCTTACTGTGAGGACTTATCCAGGGGATTTTGCCAAGCCCGTAGAAGCCATAGATAAAGCGAAGAAGGGTGATGTAGTAGTTATTGATGCAGGAGGGGTAGGGCCAGCAGTATGGGGAGAGCTAGCTACACATTCAGCTGTTCAAAAGGAACTGGCCGGAGTTGTGATTGATGGAGGAATCAGGGATGTTGCAGAAATAGTAGAACTCAAGTTTCCTGCTTATGCCAGGATTATTACGCCTGCTGCCGGAGAACCGCGAGGTTTTGGAGAAATAGGAATTCCCATTAAGATAGGTGGGCTAAGAGTATTCAATGGAGATTGGCTTATTGGAGATGAGGATGGAATAGTAGTTATCCCTCAGCAAAAAGCTGTGGAGATAGCTAATAGGGCTATGGATGTATTGGAAAGGGAGAATCGAATCCGGGAAGAGATTAAAGCTGGTGGAACTCTATCTTCGGTAACAGAGCTTCTTCGCTGGGAAAAGAAAGCGTAAAACGTAAAGCGAAAAATGCAAAACCATAGCGTAAAACTCAAAATCAAATTCAAAGAAAGAAAAATAAGTTTTAGCTTTACGATATACGACATACGATATACGCAATACGAGAATGGTGAGTAGTTAACTGGTGAGTGGTGCTCTCTCCTCTTTGGGGTGAGGGAAAATTAACCGCATAACTGCTTAACTGCATAACTGCTTAACCAATTAACCATTTAACCAATTAACTAACATGCTACCCGCTATACGCTAAAATTAAGGGAGGTGAAAAGTTCTATGGGAAAAAGAGATATGCTAGTGGAAGAAGTAATGAAAAAGAAAGTAGTCACTGTAAGAAGAGGTACTACCTTAAAAGAATTAATAGAGATTTTCGGTAAATTTACTTTTCATACTCTACCGGTGATAGAGAAAGATAATAAGTTGGTGGGAGTCATTGCCCTGGAAGATGTTTTTAAGATATTTGAGCCATATCCTTCTCATATCCTGGAGATGCTGGAAAGAGTTCCTTTTCTAGATGAATATGGAGAGAGGTCTCTCCTGGAGGTAGATATTCCTCCTGAATTAGGCATACTTTGTGTGGTTGATGATTTGATGAATAGAAATGTGATTACTATCTCTGGGGAAATGACCACGTTCGAAGCCCGTTCCCTGATGAAACTTCATAAAGTAAGAAGGTTACCCGTTGTTGACGAAGAAGGTCATTTGATAGGTATTGTCAGTCTGTTTGATATAATTCTGGCTGTCTTTAAGAAGAAAGGGGTTCTCTAAACTCAGGTAAGTTATAGTTATGAATTCAATATTAGCCGTAGGAGTATTAGTAATTGCCGGGTTTTTTGGTGGTCTGGTAGCTAAGAAAATAAGATACCCAAGGATTAGCGGCTATATTATTATGGGCATGTTGTTGAGCCCATCGGTTTTGAATGTTATACCTTCGCAATTAATCAGGGAAGATTTAAGTGCAATTACCGATATCGCCTTAGGAGTAGTTGCCTATTTAATCGGAGGAAGTCTCAGTATAGAAAGATTAAAAAAATTAGGAAAAAATATCGTTACTATCACTCCTTTTGAAGCACTAGGAGCATGGATTTTTGTTACCTTATTGGTATTGTTCCTGGGTCATTTTGTTATAGAATTTGATATCTCCAATCCTAACTTTTACCAGACTTATTTACCTATGGCCATAATCATCGGGGCAATATCATGCCCTACTGCTCCCGCGGCGATTCTGGCCATCATCCATGAGTATAGAGCTAAAGGTACCTTAACTACAACATTATTAGGAGTGGTCGCTCTGGATGATGCTTTTGCTATTATCAGTTTTGCTATTGCTACAAGCATTGCCGAGATCCTGATCATTGGTGTGGAAGCTCTTTCTCTATATCAAATGTTTATAATCCCCATACTTGATATCGCTGGTTCCTTACTACTAGGTGCAGGTTTTGGATTTACCTTGGTTTATATGAGTCGCTTTGCTAAAACAAGAAAAACACTATTAGTAATTGTTTTAGGGATGATTATGTTATCTATTGGGGCAACTAAGGTTTTAGGCATTTCTAGCCTTCTGGCAAATATGGCCATGGGGTTCGTCATCGTGAACAAAATGAGACCTAGCGAAAAGATGTTCAGTATTATCAGTGATATTGAAGATGTAATCTTTGCCATGTTTTTTACTCTAGCCGGGGCTCATTTCGATTTGGGGGTGGTGAAAACTGCGGGAATATTAGCCTTGTTGATTGTTATAGGTAGATTCAGTGGTAAATTTGTGGGAGCAAAAATAGGGGCGACTATTTCTCAGGCACCTACAGTGATTAGAAAGTACTTAGGTTTTGGTCTGTTGCCCAAGGCAGGAGTTACCATAGGGTTGGTCCTATTAACTCAGCAAAATTCTGCTTTTTCCATTATAGGAAGCATAATGGTAAATGCTATCTTAGCCTCAGTTATCATAAATGAGCTAATTGCTCCACCTCTCACTAAATATGCTCTCTTCAAGGCAGGAGAAGCTACATCTCAATGAAAGATAATATATTATGAATACTCTTCTTTCCCTTGGTGTTATTCTGTTGGCTGGCTTTTTAGCGGCAAAAATCTTACGTCGAGTCAAATTTCCTGCTGTCACAGCCTACCTTTTATTAGGTATCCTTATCGGTCCAGGGGTCCTCAATCTAGCTTCTGAGCAAATTATCAATGCTTCCGGGTTAATTTCTAATATTGTTTTAGGTATTATTGCTTTTGGTTTGGGACAGAACTTTTCCAGAGAAAATTTTTCCAGAATTGGTAAGTCAATAATTTGGATTTCCCTATTGGAAGCTGGTGGTGCCTGGGCAGGTGTTTTCTTCGCTTCCTTTTTATTGTTAAAACAACCTCTTTATCTCTCTTTGCTTTTTGGAGCAATTGCCTCTGCTACAGCGCCAGCAGCAACAGTGATGGTAATTAGAGAATATAGAGCCAGGGGTATTTTTACCAATATTCTTCTAGGAGTGGTAGCTCTCGATGATGCCTGGAGCCTGATAATCTTTTCCGTTTCTTTAACTCTTGCCAAAGCTTTAAGATATCCTCTGACAGAGACTTTTTTTCTTCCGAAAATCTTCCTTTTAGCTTTTTCAGAGATTGGCGGTGCTTTTGGTTTAGGTGCATTAATAGCTATGGCTTTTTCTTATTTTTCTCGTTTTGTAAAAACGGAAGCGGATCTTCTCATTTATACTCTGGGTTTTGTTCTTCTCAATACAGGTATGGCTCTATATCTTCATTTTCCAGTTTTGCTGGCTAATATTTTTTTGGGGATGGTGTTAGTTAATATAAGGAAAGAAAATATCAGATTTTTTGAAGTTTTTAGAAGAATTGATTCTCCTCTCTATCTTTTCTTCTTTGTTCTGGCTGGTGTCCATCTGGAGATTAATCTATTGGGAAAACTAGGACTGATGGGACTTGCTTATTTTGGTTTTCGAATAGCAGGTAAATTATTAGGTGCATCACTGGGTGGTTATCTGTCAAGAGCTCCCAGGTTAGTGAAAAAATATCTTGGTTTTGGATTAGTTCCACAAGCTGGTGTGGCTCTGGGATTGGCTTTAATTGTTAAGGTAGAGTTTTCTCCCCTGGGTGGAATTGTCTTTACCACCATTATGGTCACAACCATAATCTACGAAATAATTGGTCCCTTCTTTACCAAATTCGCCCTTAGCAAAGCGGGTGAAATTGAAGAAAAGCGTTTAGCGGATAGCGTATAGTAAAAGGTTTAATGTTCTATAGGTAAATAAAAAGTTGCAGTTACTATGGGGACATTTGCTTCCATAGTCAAGACCATTTGTTATTTTTCGCTCCCTCCTTTAGCCTTTTGCCGGATTATGACTTTCTTTATGCGTCTTTTATCTGCATCCACTATTCTTATTTTCAAGTTCTTCCATTCGATTACCTCTCCCTTTATCGGAATTCTTCCCAGAACATCAAAGATGAATCCACCTATTGATTCAAAGGCATCTGTTTTCTCTGGCAGATGGGTACTCAGTTTTTCATTAATCTCGTCAATATCTGTCTCTGCTTTTATTAAAGCAGCTCCATCTTTCAAAATAGTTATCTTTTCTTCTGCTATGTCATATTCATCCTCGATTTCTCCCACTATCTCTTCCAACAAGTCTTCTATGGTTAGCATTCCTGCTACTCCACCATATTCATCTACTATAATAGCTAAGTGGATTTTCTCTTTCTGGAATGTGCGAAACAGTCTACCCAGATTGATAGTATAGGCAACAAAAATAGGAGGATGCATAATTTCTTTTACCTTGTTTTCTTTGCTTAAATTATCCAGAAAGTTCAATAAATCCTTGGCATAAGCAATGCCGGTTATGTTATCTATATTCTTGTGATAAACAGGGATTCTTGAGTATCCCACCTTTTTTATGAGGTCTGTCAGTTCTACCAGGCTTGCTTCTTCATTTATGCAGACCATATTGGTACGAGGAACCATTATCTCCTTTGCCTGAGTTTCATCAAATTCCAAGGCGCTATGAACCAATTCTTCTTCTTGTTCCCCCAGGGCTCCCTCTTCCTGGCCCAGGTCGATGATAGCATGGATTTCCCTTTCCGTAATCAGACGATTTCTTTCGATTTCCTCTGTTCCGGTGAGCCTGAGGACGGTCTGGGTGAAAAAGGTAAGAGCCCTAACCAGTGGGCTCAAGATTTTAGAAAGCAAAAAGATTGGTCTGGCTACTTTAATAGAGATTTCTTTGGCGTGCTGTTGACAATAGCTCTTAGGAAGGATTTCTCCAAAAATGAGGATTACAAAGGTCATCACTCCCGTAGCTATGCCGACAACCTGACCTGCTGTTCCCTTTACTATTTCTTGCACCAGAAGAGTAGCCAAACTAGCAGCGGCAATATTAACGAAATTATTGCCAATCAAAATAGTAATCAGCCAGCGGGAAGGTTTTGTTAACAAAAATTCTACCTGGCGTCCTTTCTTCTCCTTCTCTTTAATCAACCTTTTTAGAGTCAATTTATCCAGCGAAGAGAGAGCGATTTCTGAGCCCGAGAAAAAAGCTGATAGTATCACACAACTCGCTAAAAGTATTCCTTCAATCCATACCCTACCCACGATATTACTCCCTTAGATACTTGTTTTCTATTTTAGTAATTTTGTCAACCCGTCTTTTATGTCTTCCTCCTTTAAATTTTGCTTCTAGCCATTCTTCTACTATTTGTTTAGCCAGGTCTTTTCCCGTTATTCGTCCTCCCAGAACTAGTATATTGGAGTTGTTGTGTTGGCGGGAAAGGCGAGCGCTAAAAACTCCATAGCAAGGGGTGGCTCTAATTCCGGGGACTTTATTTGCCATAAGGCACATTCCTAATCCTGTTCCACAAATGAGAATTCCTCTTTCGAATTCGCCTTTTGCTACTGTCTCGGCCACTTTTATTCCCCAATCTGGATAGTCAGTAGATTTAGTATCATAGGTGCCAAAATCATAATAATCTATTTTTTTTTGCTTGAAAAAATCTTTTAGTTCTTCTTTTAGTTCGTATCCTGCGTGGTCTGCTCCTAGAGCTAGCCTCATTTATCTTTTTCTCCTCCTTGATGTACTTTTTTCTTTTCGTATTTGGCCAATTTATCGGCTAAAGATTTGTTTAATCTTACTTTCAGAGTAACTTCGTCTTTTGAATAGCTCTTTTCTATAATCTCTCCTCTTGAATAAATGAGGGATATCAGGTCATTTCTCTGGTAAGGAAAGGTAAATTCAGCATAGACTCTTTTTTCTTCCAAGGTTTCGCTTATTCTTTGGATGAGTTTTTCCAGGCCTTTTTTTTGTAAGGCCGAAATAGCTATAGGGAAGTCCAGATTTCTGTGAAGACGAGAAAGTCTATATCCATTATCAATTAGGTCAATCTTGTTTAAAATGTTAATAATAGGCTTATTATCTGCCTTAAGTTCTTTCAATACTGAGTAGGTTGCTCTATTTTGTTCTTCTAATTTAGGGTGGGAAGCGTCAAGAACGTTAATAAGAATATCTGCTTCCTCAATTTCACCCAGAGTAGCCCGGAAGGAAGCTACCAGATGATGAGGCAATTTATTAATGAAACCTACAGTATCAGTAAGGAGTAAAAGTTGATTATTAGGCAGGATTATCTTGCGCGTTGTAGGATCCAAAGTGGCAAAAAGCTTATCATCTACTTTTATTCTTGCTTTGGTAAGAGCGTTAAGAAGAGTGGATTTTCCTACATTGGTATATCCTATAACTGCCGCTGCATAGTAGGATTTTCTCTTTCGGTTTTTCTTTAAAAGTTCTCTTTGTTGCTCGAGCTTTCCTAATTTTTTTTTTAGAGTAATGATTCTTTTTTTAATTTGGCGGCGGTCAGTTTCCAGTCTGGTTTCCCCTGGTCCCCTCGTTCCTATGCCTCCTCCCAGGCGAGACAAGAAGATTCCTTTTCCGGTCAATCGGGGAAGTAAGTAGGTTAACTGTGCCAGCTCTACCTGTAATTTACCTGAAGCAGAATGAGCTCTTTTGGCAAAGATATCAAGAATAAGTTGGGTACGGTCAATGATTTTTACCCTTATCTTTTCTTCTAAATTGCGCTGTTGGGTGGGAGTAAGCTCATCATCAAAAATAATTAAGTCTGCTTTTGTCTCTCGGGATAAATTAAGTAGTTCATCTACTTTTCCTTTTCCAACATAGAAAGTCTTATCCGGAAGAGAACGATTCTGGACAATTTTAGTCACAACTTCTGTTTCTGTTGTTTCAGCAAGGCGAGTTAGTTCTTCCAGGGAATCTGCTACTGTCCACTCCTGAGATTTCCTTCCTTCTAATGCAACCAGGATAGCTCTCTCTTTAGTTTTAGAGCTAGCTTCTCTCAGCCTATTGTCTTGCTTAAAGGTATTTCCTCCTTTTGTTTTTCGGAGAATAATCTCTTTTCTACTCTTTAGTATAAATTATATTCTTGTCTTACACTTTGTCAAGGAAAACCTTCTTTTGGCTATAATGATACTACACGTTTCTTAATGGAACATAATAGGAATTATTACTTCTTTTCTCCTCTATGATGTTTTATAACCTCACCTTTTACAGTAAAAACGACATCTTCGGCAATGTTAGTTGCTAAATCTGCCACTCGTTCTAAGTTTTTGGCTATGGAAATCAATTGAATAGACCGCTCTATGGTTGAGGGATCGCTTATCATATAAGTGATGAGCTCTCTGATAACCTGGTCTCGGAGCAAATCAGCTTCTTCGTCTTTTTTACAGACCAGAATTGCCAGGTTTACATCTTTTCCGGCAAAGGAATCAAGGCTTTTCTTCAACATTTCCCTTGCACTTTTGCCCATTCTCGGAAGGTCAACTAAGGGTTTAACCAGGGGTCTGGGAATTAGATAGAGTGCACTCTCAGCAATATTAACTGCATGGTCCCCTGTTCTCTCCAGGTCATTATTTATTTTGATTGTAGCTACTATAACCCGCAGGAAAAAAGCTTCTGGTTGGTATAAAGCTATGAGCTTTATACCAGAGTCCTCTATTTCTATTTCTAAATCATTAGCTTTTGGTTCATCTTTGTTAATGACCTCCCTGGCAAGCTCCTCATCTTTGTTAACAAGTGAGTCTATACTTTTTTCCAGCATTGATTCCACCAGAGAAGCCATAACAAAAAGCTTTTCCTTGAGTTCGATAATTTTTTGTTCTAACATCTTATTCTCCTTATCCAAATTTACCTGTTAAATAGTTTTCTGTTCGTTTGTCCTGAGGGGCAGTAAATATTTTTTCTGTTTTATTAAATTCGACGAGCTCTCCTAGCATTTAAAATGCTGTCCAATCAGATATTCTTGCTGCCTGTTGCAGGTTATGGGTAACTATAACAATGGTGTAATTTTTCTTTAGCTCCTCAAGTAACTCCTCAAGCTTGGACGAAGAAATAGGATCCAGAGCAGAGGCAGGCTCGTCAAACAAAACAATCTCAGGTTCTACCGCTAAAGCCCTGGCTATGCAGAGTCTTTGCTGCTGACCGCCGGATAGATCAAATGCTGATGAAGAAAGCCTGTCTTTTACTTCATCCCAGAGATTGGCATCCCGCAGAGCTTTCTCCACTTTTTCAGAGATTGTTCCTTTATCTTTTGTCCCATGAATCTTAAGCCCATAGGCTACGTTTTCAAATATTGACTTAGGGAAAGGATTTGGCTTTTGAAATACCATGCCTACTTTCTTACGTAAATCAAAAATATCTATACTATCGCTATAAATATCCTTTTCGTCTATGAGAACACTACCGGAAATTTTAGTCCTCTTAATTAAATCGTTCATTCGATTGAGACAACGAAGAAAAGTAGACTTTCCACATCCAGAAGGTCCCATAATGGCTGTTATCAGTTTCTCCGGAA
>CAZQMG010000032.1:0-16821 GCA_964594375.1 uncultured Clostridia bacterium
CTCTCAACTGTAAGTCAGCGGCTTTCTTCTTGAGGTCTGTAATCTTTCTACCATAATCCACTCTAAGGGACTTTGTAGCTGCATTGATGTCATCCAGCAATTTCCTCATATTATCATCAGAAAATACCAGCTTCCCTACCCTATCAATTACCTCTCGGTCAAGTTCATCAGCTCGCAGTCTCCGTCCCGGACAAACCTTCTTACCTTTCTTTGAGTAATTTATGCAGTTATAATAAGCATATTTTCTTTTCCTACCGTAGCCAGTGACTCCATAGGCACCATCGCATTTTCCACAGCGCATAAGTCCCGAGAGAAGATATTTACTGGCCGTAACCTGAGCAGGCGTGTTCTTTGGCTGCCTTTCTTCAATTAACTTCTGTACCCTATCAAAAAGTTCCTCACTCATGATTGGTTTATGGGTATTCTTTATAATAATCCATTCACCCTTTGGTTTAAACTGTCTTCCTATAGTCTTTTTATCTCTCTTATTGAAAACCGTCCAGCCAATATAAGTTTCATTTCTGAGTATGTTTGCTACAGTAGATTTACTCCAGTAGGTACCGGAACGGGGCCTAATTCCTCTTCTACCAAGTTCCATGACGATGTTCTTTAAACCATTTCCTTTAGCATAGAGTTCAAAGATGAGTTTCACGGCTTTTGCTTCAGTCTCATTTATTTCATACTTGGTCTTAGGATTCCTCTTCTCATCAAAAACTCTCACATTCTTGTAGCCATAGATAGGGAACCCTCCATTACGATAGCCTTTTCGTGCATTCTCGATCATTCCCCTTAAAGTCTCTTGTGCCAAGACAGCACTGTAAAATTCATCAATCACCTCAATCATTCCTTCCATTAACTGTCCCTGAGGAGTATCATCAATGGGTTCAGATATAGATGTGACTTCAATTCCTCTTTTCTTGAGCATAGACTTATAGAGAATGCTATCCTGCCTATTTCTGGCAAATCTTGATAGTTTCCGTACCAGGATTGCTTGAAAAGGTGGGAACTTCTTCTTGGTCTCACCAATCATCTCCAGAAATGCTGGTCTGTTGATAGATAAAGCACTTTCTCCTTCGTCCACATATTCTTTGATAATCTCCATATTGTGCTTAAGGGCATATTCGTGGAGTAATCTTAATTGAGAAGGAATGCTGTTATTCTTCTCTGCCTGCTGATCAGAGGACACACGGGCATAAAGTGCAACTTTCATTTTGACAATACCTCCTCTGGAATTTCGAGAGAGAGGTTCTGTATCTCCTTTTCCAATTCCAATCTTTGTACATCCTTTTCTAGCTCGAATCTTTGAACCTGAATATTCTGAGATTCTAAGTTCTCCACCAAAAGCAAAGCTATTTCCTTTACCTTAACATCGTACCACTGTTTCAGATCATTATTTACTCTACCATTTACCATCTCAATAATCTCGTTCTCATACATTTTTCTCTCCAGAATTTTTGACTCCGGAGGTCTCATCTGCTAAAATCTAAATGCATGGGACCTCCGGGTCCTGTGCTCGGGCAGTTGCTTTGCTCCTTTTGCAAGACTTAGCAGCTGCCCCCTATTTCAATATCAATCGACTTTCTAGCTGGATAACTTTACTCATTGAAGACACTACTCTGTTCGACCCGATAAGCATTGGAATTATTACCGCAATAGCCTTGGCCAGTTTCCATTTATCCAACTCACTCATACGTTTTCTTTCCAAGGATAAGACAATCATGGCTTTTTCACCTCCTTTCCCTTGTATCACTAAAGTGATAGTATATATGCTTATGCTAATATATTATACTACATAACTAATACTTTGTCAAGGGCTTTTATATTATTTTATCAATATTTTCTACTATTCCACTTGACAAATATCCTATTTAAATGATATACTTCTTCCAAAAAGGAAGAAGAATTATGCCCATAAAAGTTCATTTAGGAAGATTATTGGGTGAGCGAAGACTTCGCGCCTCGGAAGTCGCCAGAAAAACCGGAATAAACAAAAACACTCTTTCATCCCTGTATAATGAGAAGATCTCAGGAATAAGGTTTAATACCTTAGGAAAACTCTGCAAATTTCTGAATTGCTCCATTGGTGATTTAATTGAATATATACCGGATGAGGAATAGATTTTTGGCTTTGCAGATGAGAAGCTGATTGAAGAATACAATTTAGACCTTTTGAGCACGAAAAGAGATAAGATGAAGTGCATAAATCTTCTGGGTTCACGATTGACTTCTTGATCAGACTTTTTTGAATAAGGCATATTATAAGCTGGCAAACTAAAACTTATTCTGGTATAATCTCTAATAGAGGATCCGGCCTAGATTCAGAATTAGGTTCGCGATTAAACATATTTGCGAGGGCAGAGGCTTTTATTATGAGCTTATACAAGGGAAACCAAAAGATATGAGGAAGTAAGGCTAAAAGTAGAGCATCTTTATGAAATCCTTGTTTCAGTCTGCAAGGTAGATTTTGAAATCTTATTAGATAAAGAGATAGGTATTGACAAGCTTATTGAACAAAGCGAGGTTATCATGGATAGCATTCAAAAATTTCAGGATTTACTTAAAGGGCTTTTCCAGTTTGAGACTTCTGATCTGGACTTTGGGATTTATAGGATTTTAAATTATAAACGAGGGTTGATCCGAAAGTTTATTCAGGATGACCTTGCAAATAAGGTCGAATCCGCTTTTGCTAAATACAAGGACGAAAGGCTAACAAACATAAATGAGAGATTTGAAGAGGAAAGAAAAAAGGTTATTGAAGAATTAAATCCAGACGTTTTTACTCCTACCGGAAACTTAAAAGAGGAATTTAAGAATACCGGAGTAGGCAGGAAATACCTTTCTATAAAGGAACAGAAAGATGAGGCACAGACTATTGACGAGATAACAATAAAGGTGTTCAACGATCTCTATAGCTTCTTCTCCCGATTTTATGAAGAAGGAGATTTTGTTCCCCAGTATCGCTATTCAATTAAGGGACATAAATACGCTATTCCGTATGATGGCGACGAGGTAAAACTTTATTGGGCAAACAGTGAGCAATACTACACCAAAACGGGACTTCTTTTCCGGGACTATACATTTAAGGCTAATAATTACAAAATTATCTTTCGCATTGTCTCTGCAAGAGAAGAATTAGGATCAACGAAAGCCACAAGAGCAAGGTTCTTTGTTCTTGACGACGGAAATCCGGTAGAACTTAACGAAAAAGTCCTAATCATTCGCTTTCAATATAGAGAATTTACAGAAGAAGAGGTAATAAGTTATGAGGTGGGAGGTGGAAGCAACACTTCCAAGCAGGAGAAAATCAATCAGAGGTCTTACAAGGAAATTTTGGAAGAAATTAAGGATATTGAATTAGGGGTGGGACTAGGAAGAGATTATAAAAACGAAAAACCACTTCTCCGTTATCAGATTTCAAGATTTACCGCCAAAAATACAAAGGACTATTTTATTCATAAAAATCTTAAAAAATTCCTATCCGAGCAACTTGATTTTTTTATCAAAGCCGAGGTGTTGTCTATTGAGACGCTGGAAAAAGAAAAATTTTTGGATAAACACATCACCCGGGCCAAGGTTGTACGTGAGATTGGTGAGGATATTATTGATTTTCTTTCTCAGATTGAAGATTTTCAGAAGAGTTTGTGGGAAAAGAAAAAGTTTGTATTAAAGACTGAATATGTGATAACCACTGACCGTGTGCCAGAGGAGTCTTATGATGAGATTTGGAACAATAAGGAGCAGAAAAAGGAATGGAAAGAGTTAGGATTTGATTTACCGAAAACAAAGGGGGAATTAAAAAAGACAAAACTACCGACTGACACCAAATACTTTAATCAAGAATTCAAAGAAAACTTACTTGAAAAACTTACTGAGAAGGCAGATTTAGATGAACTTCTGGACGGCTTACTTATTAAGAGCGAAAACTGGCAAGGGTTGAACATACTTATGGAGAAGTACAGAGGAAAAGTAAAGTGTACTTATATTGATCCTCCATACAATTCTAAAACAACCGAAATTCTTTACCGAAACTTCTACAAACACTCTTCTTGGTTAAGTCTTATGGAAAATCGATTGTCTCTTAGTAAGCACTTATCGAGAGCGGATGGTAGCCACGTCATAGCGATTGATGAGAATGAGCAGGAAGGACTCAGCTTTCTTCTTTCAATGGTATTCCCGGAGCATCAAAAGATATGTGTAGCAGTTGTGCATAACAAAAAAGGCATTCAAGGCGATTACTTCTCTTATAACCACGACTACGCTTTCTTTTGTATACCTCCTGGATTGAAGGAAGCTAATCAGAAACCAATTGCTGAATCAGAATGGACATATGATAATCTCCGTAAGTGGGGCAATGAATCTGAGCGAACTACAGCAAAGAATTGCTTTTACCCTATCATCATTGAAGGTAATAATATCGTTGACTTCGGTGATGTTTGTTCTGATTCTTCTCATCCGGGCATCTCTAATAAGAAGAGAGAAGATGGAACCATAGAAGTCTATCCAGTGGATACCAGTGGAGTTGAACGGAAGTGGCGATACGCCCGCGATTCTGTCGAAAGAATAAGACACTTATTAAAAGTGCACATCACTAATAAGGGCGAAGTTCAGGTTCTTAAGGCAAAAAACTCGATCCAATATAAGACAGTATGGGATGATGCGATTTACATTGCGGGGGACTATGGAACACGTCTCCTCACGGAGATGGGTATTTTCCCCGAGAATAATCTCTATCCAAAATCTATTTACACAGTTCGTGACTCAATCCATGCGGTTTCTAATGACCGGGATATCATCCTCGACTTTTTTGCTGGCACTGGTACCACTGCGCATGCAGTTATGGAGCTTAATAAAGAAGATGGAGGGAAAAGGAAATACATTATTGTGGAAATGGCTAATTACTTTGATATTGTCTTAATCCCTCGTCTCAAAAAGATTTGTTATTCCTTTAACTGGAAGGGTGGTCAACCTCAGGATACAGATGGTACTAGTCAATTTTTCAAATACCAAATCTTAGAACAATACGAAGACGCATTAGATAATATTGAACTAAGAGAGAACAAACAGGCAGAGCTAAAGTTTGGTGATGATTACCTTCTAAAATACTTCTTAGATTATGAAACTAGAGAGAATCCAAGTTTATTAAACATTGACAATCTTAAAAATCCCTTTTCCTACAAGCTCAGAGTTAATCTTGAAGAGGTCGGTGAACCGCAAGAGATGGTCGTGGATATACCGGAGACGTTTAATTATCTCATGGGATTGAAAGTCAAAAAGGCAAAGACAAGAAATAATGGCAGGAAATACTTATTCATACTTGGTGAAAAGGAAGGAAAAGATATAGCCATTATCTGGCGAGAATATGATGATAAGTGGAATGAAAATGATTTTAAGAAGGATAAACAATTTATCATTAGAGAAATTACACCCTGGATTCCGCATATTGTTTATGTAAATGGGCAAAGTGTTCTTACTCCAAAACTTGGAGAGCGTCCGGTGGAAATTCGCTATATTGAACCTGAGTTTAAACGATTAATGGAGGGATAAAGTGTTAAAATTAAGAGGGATTTATTATATCACGCATATCGATAACCTGCCTTCGATTTTGGATAAAGGAATTTTGTGCCATAAACGGATAGAAGAAGAGAAAATCCAATTTACCCCTATCTATGACTCTGAAATAGTTGAGAGAAGAAAAAACATTAACACACCCAATAATAAAAATTTATGGGATTTTGTGAATCTCTATTTTCAACCCAGAAATGCTATGTTGTATCGTGTAGTATTCTTCAGTGGAAAGAATATGGATGATATTATTGTTATTGGAGTTAAGAGTAGTATCTTAGCGGCGTCGGATATTCTTATCACGACTGGTAATGCTGCAAGTCCATCTTCAAATATCTTATCTGGATCAGAAGCAAGAAAGAATATTAATAGCATAAGAAAAAAAACTGATAAAGAATGGTGGGCATTTGAAGATGGCTCTAAAAGAGAATTAATGGCTGAATGTTTAGTTCCAAATAGAATATCTCCTGAGTATATCCAGGAGATATATGTTACAAGTCGTAATGCTTTTGTAGAAGCCGTAAAGTTAATCGGGAGATCTAGAATTGTGGTCGTTCCTGAACCATCCTTATTTTTTTCAGTCTCCCGTAAGATTGATCTAACAACAAACCTTTCTCTTGTTGAAGGAGATATGTTTTTTTCAAGAAAGCAAACGCTTACCATAAGCGTTAATACTGTCGGTGTTATGGGAAAAGGACTTGCTTCAAGATCCAAGTATCAATTCCCTGATGTATACGTGACTTATCAAGATTTATGTAAAAACAAAGTCCTAAGAATGGGTAAACCTTATCTTTATAAACGAGAAACTTCATTAGATTATATATTAGCGGATGAACCCGAAAGATTGTCAAACGCAAATCTGGGAACCTGGTTTCTTCTTTTCCCCACAAAACGCCATTGGAAAGAGATGGCGGATATTAAAGGCATTGAAGAGGGGTTGGAGTGGATTGTTGCCAATTATAAAAAGGAAGGTATAAAATCTCTATCTATGCCGGCACTTGGATGTGGACTTGGCTGGTTGGACTGGGGAATAGTTGGGCCACTACTCTGCAATTATTTACAGAAATTAGATATTCCAGTTAATTTATATTTACCTGTAGAACAGAAAATTCCTGATGACCAGCTTTCCCAGGATTTCTTGTTGGGGAAGAATCTATGAGCGTAGAAAAATACCTTGTCTTAACTAAATACATGCTTTCGCTCTTTGGTGTAAGCGACTTCAAGGATTTACAGGAAAAACTAAAAGATGTACCTGTTGCTGTTGATAGCGATGGCAGGACATATTTCATAAACATCTTACGTTCATCTTTTGAAGGACTGCGGAAGGACATACTCCTAGAAGAGACACTCCTTAGATACGATAAGAATATTCAATCTTATGTGAGAAAGATTAACTACAGGCGTGATCCTGTTTCGTTGAAATATTTTCAATACCTGGCAGTACTTTTCGCAGAAATTGTTCTGGATAATCTAAAGAATAGAAAATTTGAATTTTTGTACAACCTTAATGAATTTCTTCAGACCCATAAGCACGAACAGGATGTTGGGCTTATAGATGAATTCAGCGAAGAGGATTTGACTAAGCTTGCTTTCTGGATGGCAACAGGCTCTGGAAAGACTCTGATTACACATATAAACTACCATCAATTCTTCCACTATGAATTATTCTCTCCCGACAATATTATTTTGATTACTCCCAATGAAGGACTTTCAAAGCAGCACTTTGATGAATTACAGAAAAGTGGCATTCCTTCAAGACTCTACGAAGGCGGGTTGAGTAGTCGTGGCACACTTAGAGATGAACGGGAAGTTCTGGTTATAGAAATGACAAAGTTGGTAGAAGAGAAAAAGGGTCGTGGTGTGACTCTTCCGGTCGGTGTATTTGAAGGTAGAAATCTCGTTTTTGTAGACGAGGGACATAAAGGCAGAAAATTAGAAGAACAAAAATGGGCAAGGTTAAGGAATAGACTCGCAGAGAACGGTTTTGTTTTTGAGTACAGTGCTACCTTTGGACAGATTTTGAGTGAAAGAAATACGAAGACCCTTAAAGAGTATGCTAAATCAATTGTTTTTGATTATTCATATAAATACTTCTATCTGGACAGCTATGGAAAAGATTTCTCGGTACTCAATGTTAAACAGGCAAAAATAAGCCAACGTGACTTTCAGGAGACAATGTTTGTCGCCAATCTTTTATCTTTTTATGAGCAACTTCTAGTATATGAAGAAAATAAACATTTAGCAAAAGAACATAATCTTGAAAAACCCCTCTGGATTTTTGTTGGAACAACAGTTACAGGAAAAGAAGAAGAGTCCGATGTTATTCAGATAGTAGAATTTATTAAAAGAGTAATGCAAGATGATATCTGGGTACATAAAAAGGCAAAAGATATTCTAGAGGGCCGTGCTTCACTAAAAAATGAAAATAATGAAGACGTATTTAAAACTAGATTTGATTATATCAAGAAAAGAAGTATTGAATTTGATGATGTATACAAGAAGGTTTTTGTAGGAAAAGGGAGTTTTGGGGTATATGAGTTAAAGAATACAGAGGGAGAATTTGGATTAAAGATTGCGGAGAATGACTATTTCGGGGTCATAAATATCGGCGATGTCTCAGGGTTTAAAAAACAATTAGAGAAAAAGGGGATATCCGTAGAGCAAGATGCTGTATCTAGTTCTCTTTTTGATGCAATTAAGAAAGAAAGTTCTACCGTAAATATTCTTATTGGTTCAAAGAAGTTCATTGAAGGGTGGGACACCTGGCGGGTTTCTTCTATGGGTCTTTTAAACATAGGCAAAGGACAGGGCCCCCAAATTATTCAGTTATTTGGAAGGGGGGTAAGACTAAAAGGTAAGGGGATGTCTCTGAAAAGAAGTGATGAGAAAAGCTCAGTTCAGTTTTTAGAGATGCTCAATATTTATGGCATCAAAGCTGATTATCTGAGTAAGTTTTTGGAAGCGATTAGGAAAGAAGAAGTTGAGTTTGAGATAATTGAGATACCGGTTACGCCACAGCATGAGAAAAAATGGAAAAGTCTTTATACACTCACTAAAGATGAGAAAAAGAAGTTTGAAGAGCAAGAAATTCTAAGATTAGAACTCGATGACAGAATTTATTTCACAATAGACCTTTTACCAAAGGTATCAACGTATTTGGCTAAAGAAAGAAAAGAAAAAGGCATCAAGATGGAGCAGATTAGAGCAGAAGTTCAGGAAACGAGTTTGAGAGAAGATATTATAGATTTACTCGACTGGGAGAGAATATGGGAAGAGATTTGTGATTTTAAGATTGTAAAGGGGTATTGGAATCTGGTTTTGGATGGAGAGAGCTTAAAAAACTTGCTCCTATCGGATCGATACAAAATTCTGGCATTGCCAGAGATTATGGAGGTAAAAACTTATGATGATGTAAGGCGTGTAGAAGATGTGTCGATTCTGATTATTAAAAAATATACAGATCTATTTTATAGAAAATATGCCAAGCGTTTTGAGACAGCGCATATGCGTTATGAAAAAGTAACATCAAAACAGTTAGAACTTTTTGTTTCCGAAGATAGAAATAAATATTCTTATAGAATTGAGATTAAGAAAACTGATGAGAAAGGAAAACCAATCAATATAGATCTGATTAAGAAAATAAAGGGGTTGGTAAAAGATCTAGATAAATTAATAAAAGAAGAATCTGAGGAATTGCCGAGGATTTATTTTGATAGCCATCTTTACTTGCCTATTCTTATTCAAAGTGACAAAATAGATAGAATATCCCCTGGCGGCCTTGTGGAAAGCGAAAAAGAATTTGTTTCAGGTTTGAGGGAATATTTGAAAAAGAACAATGATGGGTTTTCAGGCAGTGAATTATATCTCTTGAGAAATTATCCAAGATCGGGAATTGGATTTTTCAATCTAAGTGGTTTCTATCCCGACTTCATTATGTGGATTAAGAGGGGCAAAAGACAAAATATGGTCTTCATCGATCCAAAGGGATTAGAACATACAAAAGGATTGGACGACGAAAAAATAAAACTTAAAGATGACATTAAGCAATTAGAACAAAAACTTGATAAAGAGAATATAGTTTTAGAGTCTTTCATTCTTTCCAGAAATACTTACGATAAGTTGATAGAAGGGAGAACGAATCCCCCTTCCAAAGATCAATATCTAAATCACCATGTGTTATTTTTAAAAGACAGAGATTGGCCTGAAAGATTATTTAGAAACCTTTCTATCCGTGCCCACTAGTAGTTTCAATTAAGGGAATTTGACCGGAGCGGGTAAGTTTATGAACAGTATATTCATCCATTTGTAAGATATCCAGCCACTTATTCTGAAATGTTCAGGCCTTATGGTAAATAAGGTCTGTGGAGAGCAAAATATTTGAAGCAAGAGAAGATAGATACTATAAAAATAACGGATAAGATTTTAAGGTAATGAATTGCTAGAATAACAAGAAAAGAGATCTACGTGTTATCAACATCGTCCAGTCCGGGGAGTCAGTCATCATTTTCTTTGCTTTTTACCAGTAAGTCAAACGGTCTGTGATAGGTTGGATGAAGCTTTCCACTATCGAAGGTACAGTTCGATAGTAGGATTCTGAGAAGTTTTTTCTTTTCATAAGGTTCTTGCTCTAAGTAAAGTCCGTAGGCTTTCTTGGCGAGTTCGATAATCTGAACCCCTTGAGCTAGGTAATTGATATTTGCCTTTTCATGTTTTTCCATTGTCTCTCGTATTGACCTGCCCCCCTAGAATTTGTCCAGTTGTGATATTAGACTATGGATTAGGGAAAGGGCGATTTGAATGGTCAGGATAAGTTCTCAACGACAACCCCTCGCCAGGCCTGACAAGCGCTGAGATCTGGGTTAAGGTGGTCTAAGCCGCTTTCGTACCGGAGTGTCGTGGATTGGGATCTTTATGTCTTGTTCTAAGAAATTTCTGAAAACATCCTGTCTAAGGGCGGACGAGTCCCCCGGGACATCCCCTCCTTTCCCTTCTTCTCAATACTTTCCTCTCACCCCTGAATCAGTGTTGCCAATTAGATTCTCCTTCTGCGTCAACACTCTTTTTATCTGTTATAATTGACGATTCCTTATGCTTCCTGTATAATTTAATCAGTATCCAATAGGGGTGATATGTAAAAACAATCTTTTATAAAGGAGGCCAATTATGCAGGAAAAAAAGAAGAAGGTTCTCACCGGCAACTTTGGCTCACCTGTTGACGACGATCAGAACACAATGACCGCTGGTAGTTCAGGACCGGCACTGCTCCAGGATACACATCTTGTGGAAAAGCTAGCTCACTTTGACCGCGAACGCATTCCCGAACGTGTTGTACATGCCAAGGGAGCAGGAGCTGGGGGTTTTTTCGAGGTTACCCATGATCTGAGAGATTATAGCAAGGCCAAATTCCTCTCTAAAGTTGGTAAGCGCACCGAGGTCTTCGCACGTTTCTCTACTGTGGGAGGTGAGAAGGGATCAGCTGACGCCGAGCGCGACCCGCGGGGTTTCGCTGTCAAATTCTACACAGAGGAGGGAAACTATGATTTTGTGGGAAACAACACTCCGGTCTTCTTCATCCGTGATCCGCTAAAGTTTCCTGACTTTATCCACACCCAGAAGCGTAACCCGGCTACTAACCTCAAGGACCCGGATATGTTCTGGGATTTCCTCTCGCTCACCCCAGAGTCAATTCATCAAGTGACCATACTTTTCTCTGACCGGGGTACCCCCAAGAGCTTTCGCTACATGAACGGCTACAGCGGACATACGTTCATGTGGTACAATGGAAAAGGTGAGTATTTCTGGGTAAAGATACACTTTGAAACTGAGCAAGGGATTCAAAACTTCAATCGCGAGGAAGCTCGTCATATGTGTGGGCAAGATGCTGACCATGCTACTCGGGACTTGTACCGAGCCATTGAAAGCGGCGATTTTCCAGCCTGGAAGGTCTATGTGCAGATTATGACTCCAGAAGAGGTAGAGAAATACCGCTTTAACTCTTTCGATGTTACCAAAGTCTGGCTTCACGGTGATGCACCCCTCAGACCAGTTGGTCGTATGGTGCTGAACCGCAACCCCGAGAACTACTTTGCCGAGGTGGAACAAGCTGCTTTTTCACCGGGAAACCTTGTGCCTGGGATAGCTCCTTCGCCGGATAAGATGCTGCAAGGACGTATCTTCAGCTATCCCGATACACATCGACACCGCCTAGGACCCAACTACCACCTGCTTCCTGTAAACTCAGCAAAGGCGGTTAAGTCAAACAACTATCAGCGCGATGGATTGATGCGCTGTGACGATAATGCCGGAGCTGGTCCAAACTACTACCCCAACAGCTTAGACGGTCCTATTCCTTATCCAGAGGCAGCCTATCCAGCACTTAAGGTCTTCGGGAAAACCGGACGTCACTCCTACTCTCATCCGAATGACGATTTCATCCAACCTGGGGAGCTATACCGCAGGGTGATGAGTGAGCAGGATCGAACTCATCTCATCGACAATATCTTTAATCACCTGGGCGGTGCAAAGAAGCGCATCCAGCTTCGCCAAACAGCGCTCTTTTATAAGGTGGGGCCTGAATATGGCAGCCGGGTGGCCCAGGGCCTCAAGCTCGACCTGAAGGAGATCAGACGTCTCGCTGGAATGACACAGGAGGAGCGGGTTAAGGCAACCTCAGGGTAAACTCTGGTTGATGAGAACCGATTGGCAGATGTGTAGTCGTGAGAACGAATTCTTGCCGAACCACTGAACGCAGAGTTGCGAACATCGTCTGAGGAGGGAAGTCATTGACTGGGATGTACTCCTGGAAGGAACTATGGGCCCATAACGATGGCTGATTACCAGCTATTGGGCATTGGTTCGATTTTTCCTCGAAATCAGGAGTTTTTGCATAAGCGACAGGCTCTGAGATAAAGAGTCGGACGAAATCTGGTAGTTTAGTTACCATGAAGACAGGTAATCGGGGAAGACGTTGGGACAGTCACACCCACACAAATAATACATCGAGTAGATTGATTCGACGGGCATGGATCGGTGCAGGGACTCTTTTTATGGGACTTGGAACGCTAGGAATATTCTTGCCTCTTTTGCCTACTACTCCCTTTCTATTGCTGGCTGCTGCATGTTACGCTAGAGGTTCAAAAAGATTCTACAATTGGCTCGTCAGTAACAGATGGTTCGGCAATTACATTAAGAACTATCGAGAGAAAAAAGCCCTTCCCCTAAAAACAAAGGTATTCTCTATTGTTTTATTATGGGCAACAATGGGATATTCAACCATTCTTGTAGTCAATACTTTCTTGGTTAGAGCTCTTTTGGTTGGCATAGCTATTGGCGTGACTTTTCATATTGCTTTGATTCGAACCTTACATCGTTGAAAAGAAGCTTTCCCCCAAGAACTTTCGAAAAGATTGACCGGGCTCGACGATGTACCAATTGGAGCTTTTCTGCTTACCTGGTTTCGGGTATTATGGTAGATCGTAGCCTGGAATTTGGGTCTCTTCCTCCGCATTCTCAAAAAAAGGCTCGAAAACATCGTCGTGCCAGGTGCACCAACGTCGGAAATGTACTTCTGGTAAGCACTATCAGTCTGTTTTTTAATCGGCCAGCTCTGATATTGTAAAAAGCTGAAACCTTCATTTAGTAAGGTTGTGTTCTTTGTGTTTTTCCCAAATAGTAGCAGCCAGATTATCTAAGGCTCTAAAATCAGCTTCGTCTGGGAATCCCTTGCAGAGCACCGGTTCTAATATTTCTGCCTTTAGATTTGAAATTAAACCAGTGATTTGTTCTACCGCATTACTACCCCAGCCATAGGAGCCAATAATAGAGGCAAATTTCAATTTTGGCCTGAGTGCGTTGGCTAAATGTGTAGCGCAAAAAACGTTGGGGTGAGGACCAACATGAACCGTGGGTGTTCCGATGATCAGGGTAGCAGCATCAACCAGAGTTATGGCAAGTTTTCCGATATCGGTCGCCGCCAAATCAAATTGGTATACCGTTATTCCTTTTTCAGCTAGCGCACTCAATAGATACTCAACCATTCTTTTGGTGCTTCCGTGCATTGATATATAAGGAAGTACTACAATATTCTTTGGATCCTCTGAGGTCCAATCCAGGTAGGCATCAATTATGAACTTCGGTTTATTGTATACTGGACCGTGACTTGGTGCAATAAAATCAATCTCGTACTTGTCTATTTTTTCCAGGTTTTTCTGTATAATCTTTCGGAATGGCATCACAATCTCTGCGTAGTACCTTTTGGCTGCCTCGTAAACACGGCCTTCGTCAATTACGTATAAGTCTGTAGTAGCCAGGTGAGAACCGAAAAAGTCACAGCTGAAAAGTAGATTATCTTCCTTGAGGTACGATACCATAGTCTCGGGCCAGTGAACCCAGGGTGTATATATGAATTGGAGAGTTTTGTCGCCGAGCGAAAGGCTTTCTCCATCATCAACGGTCAGAAACCTTTTTTCTGGGATACATAAGAGGTCAATAAGCATTCCTTTGCCTTTTGGAGTTGTAATAACCTTTGCGCTTTTATATTTCTCAAGAACACAGGGGATAGATCCAGAATGGTCTTGTTCAGCATGATGAGAGATAATATAGTCAATGTTGCTAATGTTCTTTAGCTGAGACATTAGAACGCCCGTCATCGATGGGTCAACAGTATCTAATAAAGCCGTTTTCTTACTTCCTTGAACCAAATAGGCGTTGTAGCTTGTGCCGTCAGGAAGCGGTATAAGGGAATCAAATAATCGCCTATCCCAGTCAATAGCTCCCATCCAGTAAATATTTTCTTTTATTTCCTTTTTTCGCATAACATTTCCTCCTCAATATCAACTATGATGAATGATATTTTTTTATTTGACATTTTATGTCAGGACTTGCCAGTTGTTAGAAAATCTCTCCCCGTCAACTCCTTCCTGCTCTGATTCAAAAATAGACTTACTATTATTCCTTTTCCAGCTCCTTGGCCATTTCATCAACTTCCTCAACGCCACTTCGTAGCATATCATCTTCATCTCCAGTGAGAATCTGGATGAGTCGCTGAAATTCTCCAATATGTTCACGTTCTTCATTGGCTACATCTATGAGTACCTTCTTCACCAGAGGCTCATCGGTGGCATCGGCGTGAGCCATATAGAGATGGACAGCTTCTTCTTCTGCCGCAATGTTAAGTCGTAAAGCGCGGATAATTTCCTCTCTTGTAAGCTTGCGTTCAGGCACTTTACCGCTAAAAGGATTTAGAAATTCTGGCATTTTCTTACCTCCTTATTAATAATTCAAAATTGAATTTCGATTTATCAGGTTTTGGACGCCTTATTATACAAAGATTCTTTACCGGTGTTGCTTTCCCGACTCCCACGCAGTCTATAGCGTAGATATAACAAATAGTTCCCGTAAACCAGAGTAACCCGCTCACATAGGAGAGAACTATCTGAGGGAAAGAGACCGCTAGTCTTTCAGTAAACAAAAGGCCGCTGATTGAAGTGCAGGCAGAGATAGTGATTCCCATAATCAAGAGAAATTGCGGAGTGGGGGACTCGGTGTATCGTCGAGGTACAGCATAGAGGCCAAAAAAGATAAAAGATAGAATACCATATCCTAAACCAGGCCACAGGCTATTAGTCATCTTCAGTCTCTCAGTTTAACATACCATTGCTAAAATAGGTTGTCAATCTGATAGCAGCACCTGCTCACTCTCTTGACTTAATTCAACAAAATTAACTCTGTGACTGAAAGAATCGAGAGACCCCAAAAAGGTCGTTCCTACCCTTCAACGATTGGCTATCCTGGGGGAATGCTATTATAGAGATTCCAAATAAGTAAAAGATGTATAATTTGTCAGAGTGAAATAGTGTTATCGTGAAATCGAGCACTGAGAAATGAATTCACTTCAGGCATAAAATATTACTAAAGAGAGGAAAAGTGAACTGGAAATTGGTTAATCGGCAGATAATGAATAAAATAATGGCAAAAAAAGAAAAAAACCAATGGCCAAGGACTCTTTTCCACACCTTTACTGGACTGACGATTGTCTCAATCTATGGCCTCACAAATATCAGTAGAGAATTAAGTTTAATAATTCTTGGAGCCGTAGCTCTCTTTTTCTTGTTAGGAGATCTTTTTCGTCAATTTATCCCTAGAGTTAATCGTCTGGCACATAAGATTTTCAAGGTTATTATGCGTGAGGAAGAGAAAACAAAGATCGCATCCACAACCTACTACGTTATAGGTTGTTGGATAGCGATTCTTGCATTTCCAAGATTGATTGCTTCGATTACTGTACTGCTCTTGGTGGTTGGTGATACTTCTGCCAAAATAACAAGACAGGCAAGGGGTCGCTATTTTTCCCTGGAAGCAACTTTAGGCAATTTCATCATATGTTTCTTAGTTGCCTGGTTCATCTTTAAAGTCGCTGAGATACCTAATCCTATTGTCCTATCTTTTCTTGGTGCATTGGGAGCAAGCACAGCTGAAATGATTCCGAAGATAGATAACCTCGCTATTCCTATTCTCAGTGATGTTCTTATGACCGTAGGAGTTTATCTTATTCACTGAATCTCCCCTCAGACCACGCCGCTCCAAAACCCAGACTGGCAAGCACTGAAATTTGGCCTAGCGTGCTCTAGCCCGCTGTTGTACCGGAATGTCGTAGGTTGGAATCTCTATGATTTCTTGAGAAAAAGTTCTAACAACGTCCTGCCCCCGGAGCCATATTCGCTCACAGAGATCCTGGGAAGGATTTCCCCTTGATTATCTTGCATGAATTGCACAGCGCGTAGTAATATTTCAAAACTTAAATTCTGTCTGAGGGTCTTTGTCCACTTTTTTGCTTGAATATACTCACGAACCATTCAATGTATCATCACAAAAAATCTGTAAGTTAAAGACTGCCAGAGAATACAGAATCGGGATAGGAATAAACAATGCGGACTAATTAATGGGTATATCGCACTACATATTTTGTAATTAGCACTGCCAATATCCAACTTATTCCAGCACCTAGCAAGAGAATAAGCCATTCAAAAAGACCCAATGGAACAACATGAAACAAACGATTTAATGGTGTATAGAGTATCGCTAATTGCAGGACTATGCAGCCAGTTGTTGCTAAAACCAACCATTTATTGGAAAACCAACTCAACTGTTGTTGATATCTAATGACAGAGATTTTCACAAATTCATATAAAACGAAACCGGTGAAAACCATAGTCCTGGCCGTTGCCAATCCATTTTTAAGCCCGATAAAGAATATGGCCA
>CAZQMG010000033.1:0-16813 GCA_964594375.1 uncultured Clostridia bacterium
TGCCAGATAACAGCCTGATTTTGCTCACAGGGCCTCCGGGAGCGGGAAAATCCACTTTTTGCTATCAAGCGGTGTTGAGCGGGCTGGCCGTGGACAAACCGGTCATATTTGCTACCACAGAGCATGGTCCTACTGAGGTCATAGGTCTTTTGGAAGAAAAAGGCATGGGAGAGCCCTCGCCCGGGGCATTAAATTTTATTGATGCCTTTGGCGAAACTGTGGGATTGGCAAGCACCGAGCGCCCTGACACCATAGAGGCCAACTGCGAGGACCTGAACAGTATAAGCATGGCCATTGCTAAGCTACAGCAGAAAACTGACAGGCGCAATATTATCCTTGCTTTTGATTCCCTTACCTCACCTTATCTTTTCAACAAAGAGGAAGTGTTCAAATTCATAAGACTCTGCCTGGCCAAATTCGCTTCCAAGGGGAACTCCGTACTAGCCTTAGTAGATGAAGGCTGCGGCAAAGAGGAAGACCTGGTAGCTATGATGAGCGTGGCCGACGGCATCCTCAGGATGGAGCTCAAAGAGAACTCAAGGATTATGAATGTGGTGAAACACCCCAAGGTGAAACCAACAAGAATTGAAGTTCCTGTAGAACATAAACCGACCATTAAAGCAACGTGGCATTCTGAACTCAGTGTAATTAGGCAGTTTCAGCAGTCGTTTTTTGGAGAAGGTAAAGTACCGATGAGAAGAGAGGTTGGGGATTTCGTGAACTTGTTCTGGCCGAACTTTGCCCATTGGAGTAGTATGCTCTGGGACCCCAAGGGATTCCCCAGGATGATATACGAGTTGAACAAGGAAGAGTGCTCCATGGATGCAAGGGAGCAGGCCCGGTATATGCCCTGGCGCTGGAGATTTCTATTTAGGCTTATCTTTTTTTTGCAAGCCCTCGGGTTCCTGCCCAAGAATGCGAGCAAAGTAAAGGACATGAAAAAGATGACAAAATTTGGTGGGGCCTGGATAAAGGCAGCGCAGATGGAGCGAAGCGGCAGTATCGAATACCTTGACCATGCCTCTAAAACTGATGAGCACTACTTTAGAATATATGAGAACTCTGACTGCTGGGGCTTTGAGAACATCGGTACCACTACAGCTTCGCACCTGCCTCCTGCCATGGCAGGTATCTCAAAAGCATTTGAGAGAAATGGAACGGATTGGAACGCTATTGAGACCAAGTGCATAGGACTTGGAGATCCTTACTGTGAGGTTAAGCTGGTGCCGGGAGAAATCGATGAGCTAAGCTCTTCTTTGGAGAAAGACAATTCAATTCTTGAAAGGATACAGGAACGACTGATGGATCGTCTTATGGGATTTCTGCTTCATAAGAAACCTCTCATAGAGAGGCCCGGCTTGGGAAGTGATGTCCATCTCCATGTGGCCATGCACGCTATGGGTCTTCCCCATGTGGCTGGGGGGAGATATCGAATGGCGCAAAGAATGGGCGGGGCAAAGTCGGGAAAGGAGATCGGCCAACGTCTAATAGATGCGGGTCTGAGTGAGGATGAGGCGATAAGGCGCATTATTGATTTCATGAATTACTGTAAGGTGGGAAAAGTCACTCTGGGTGAGACGATAAGGATAAGAGAGAACTGTGAGGCCTGGCGAACCAAGCTAGTTACCACTATCGAGGAGCCCTCTTGCTTCTTCACCACCGGCTTTCTAAATGGCCTATTCTCTGCGGTCAAGAACCAGCACGTTAGGGAGACAAAGTGCATCGTCGCTGGAGATGCATACTGCGAGTGGGAGATGGTATAACTATGCTTAATTTAGAGGCGAGGTAGAAAAAAGAAGTGATCATGCATAGATACCTACTATGTGTCGCCATTTCTGCTGCTATATGGATTATCAACGGCAGGTGGCTAGTTCAGGCAGCGAGAGAACGTATTACCAGTGAAATTTACATTCACACGGGGGTGGGTCTATTTTTCACCCTATTGGTGCTGGAGTTAACTCTTGGCTCTTTCAGATTGTGGCCGCGAATTGATATCCTATGGATTCAGATGCTTGGTTTTGCACTCTACGTTCCCTCAGGTTATTTGGTTGGGGCATCTTTTCATGCCTTGCACTCTAAAGGGAAGTCGGAAAGCGCTGATCCTACTGCCACTACTACTTTTGTTGATAGCGGGATATATGGTATTATGCGCCAACCCATGACTCTAGGGATGGCAATATGGTCGATTGTTTTGATTTTAGTGTTTCAGTCGTCCCTTGCGATAATCCTGGGGATAATATCAATAGTATGCTTCTGGCTCTCGGCCAAAAAAGAAAGTGAATATGACATCAGTAAATTTGGAGAGAAATACAGGGAATATATGAGAAAGACTCCGATGTGGAATGTTTTTAGGCGGCCAGGAAGGTCATAGATTCAGGGGCAAAAGGTATACTCTTCCAATAGATACTCGTGGCCAAGAGGATGCTATTTGTTTTTACCTATTACTATGCGCACTCCAGGCGATAACATGAAGCAGGTAACGACCGATGCATTGGTGGACACAGGAGCAGACATGACGTACCTTCCAACAGCGATTATTAACGCCCTCGGTGCTGAGCGTGCAAGTACCTATAATGTCGTCGGTATAAATGGGGTATCGATTGGTCCTGCTAATACCTATTTTCTGGAGTTCGAAATAGCAGCAACGAAAAAACTCGTGGAGGTTATTGCAGTTGGCGATGAGCCTGTTCTGGATCGAGACCTCATTAACGAGTTCATACTTGAGCTTCATGGACCCACTCAGGAATTGAGCATTACGTTGGGCACCGAATAGGGCTAAGAAAATCTTAAGACAATTGACAAGGGGCGAGTAACATGCAATGTCGTATAACACAGCATAAAAGGTTCGTGCCTTACAGCACTCACGCAAATTTTTGCTTCGCAGAAATTTCTCTTATGTTGGAAACGTTATATGAAATACATTGCCGGTTACTGCCGCCCTTCCGTAGGCGACGAATACCTTTGAAAACAAAATAAACAATACAAAGTCGGTATAAATAATGACTAGAAGACAAACTGAAGGAAGTGAAACGTGGAAGAGATTGCTTGAATGGGACAGAGGTCAAAAGGCATCGGAAAGGATGTCTTTACATATTGTCAGATTCGAAGACTATACTTGCATTGACCCTTCTCATCCGCTTGGTGGCAAGGATGGTAAAAAAGATGCAGTATGCTTAAGAGATAATTCTAAGTGGATTGTAGCATGTTACTTCCCAAGAGGGCAACAAGACTTCAAAACAACTAAAGAAAAATTCAAGTCAGATATGAAAGGAATAACTAAAAACGATGCAATTGGAATTGCTTTTGTTACGAACCAAGAATTAAGAATAAGCGAAAGAGAGGAAATGATTTTGTGCAGTGAAGGCTTTGAAACCGATATATTTCACCTTGAGAGAGTAGCTAATATCCTAGACAATCCTTTTAATTACGGAATTAGGCTTGATTTTCTAGACATAGAAATGACTAAGGAGGAGCAATTATCATACTTTTCTGCTATAAACAAACCGATAGAAGAAATGCGTCAGTTGATATTACGAGCACAAAAGTCAGAACCTATAAAAATTGAATTAGAAAAAATCAGAGATGAAATGAATGCAAATAAAGAAAGTGTAAAAAGTGAGCCTCGTTATGGAATACCGATAGAGCGTAGTATTTATTCGGTAGATCCAAGTCCTTTGCTAATGAGATGCTCATACTGCAATTATGGTTATTTGATACCAGGATATGGCTATAGAAATTCTGCGACAGTAGGATATGGCAGCAATATGTTTGCATGTCCTAAATGTGGCAATGTTGAAAAAAGATTTTAATGCCTTCGCCGTCCTTGGCTTCGGCATTGTGGGCAATGTCCTTCTTATAGCACTGCATTCCCGCAAGGGCTGCGGGTTTTGGATTAAATAAAATAAGTATAACAAGGTATCCCGCGCCATACCATCTCAGAGACTGCAAGCAGCCGCTGCGTTTATTCTTCGATGGCATCGGGAATGCTAAACGTTATATGAAATAATCGCCTTATTAAATAATCTGTGAGGAGTGGAAACAAAATGAATGCAATTGAGTATATTCAAACAAAACAACAAATATGGGCTAAGAGTCAAGGAATTAACCTCAGTAAAAGCAAAGGAGATCGTGGGAAAAAAATATACACAAGCGAACTTAATGAAAATTTATTCCTTCCAATAAATTCAACTGTAAAACAAGCTTTTGATGAAGGTGACGGCAACGAACTTAATCAGCACGATGGTTTTCCAGCAAAAATGCAAGCGCTCCATTCATCATCTGCACTCGCAGTAAATGTATTTCAGTATTGGATGACAAAAAAAATTTCCATAATTGCATCTGCCTGCGGATTATGTAAAAAAGATAATACAAGTCCCGAATCAATCTCTTTTGAAAAAAAATTTGAAATCAATGAGAAATTTCAATTCAGTCCCAATATTGATGTGGTCATTGAAAATTCAAGTAATTTCAATTTTAAAGTTTTTGCTATTGAGTGTAAGTTTACAGAACCGTACTCTGATAGAGACCCCACAGACTCCAAAGGATTAAAGGAGAAATACATTTCTCTTGAAAGCATTTGGAACGATATTCCCAATATATATCAGCTAGCACAAAGAATATCTCCAAATGATAATGATTTTGACTTCTTTCATCCAGCTCAATTAATCAAACATATTTTAGGACTAAAAAGGAAATATGGAAAAAATGGATTTAAGCTACTGTATCTTTGGTATGATACTCTTGGGGGAGAAGGTTTAAGACATAAAGAAGAAATTGAAAGATTCATAGAAATCAGTAAAGAAGATGGCGTGAAATTTCAATCAACCAGCTATCAAGAACTTATTTTAAGGTTGAGAAAAGACTATTTGGATGAACACAGTGAATATATAAATTATTTATCAAATAGATATTTCTGACAAAAAATAAGGCGATTACATCACATAACAAGCGGATATGCGGTTCGCTCGTTGCACTTCGCTCACCCAAATTCTGCCTTCGGCGGAACTTTGCATACCCGCCAGCCGTTATATGACATTTTGCTTGGCGGTATATAGCAAAGAGAAGGTTGTTAGGTGGTAAATATGGTAAAAGAATACCAAACTACTGAAGAGATTATAAGCCTTGGTGAAGAAAAAGGGCTTCTCAAGATTAGTGAGAACAAAGTCGAGTACGTTTCAATTAGGAAGACTTACAAAATTACTGATCCTGAAGAACTTGTTAGGGCATCCTACTACACCGAGCTTATAACCAAGTACAAATATCCTAAGGCGAGGATTGACCTTGAAGTAGTAGTTCCTCGTCGAGAACCAAAAGATAAAGCTGATATTATAGTTTATGAAGACGACGAGAACAAGAAGCCTTATATTGTGGTTGAATGCAAGAAGGACGGTATTTTTCAATCTGAGATTAGACAGGCTATAGAGCAAGCTTTTGGAAACACTAATTCATTGGGAGCAAAATATGCAATACTCGTTGCAGGCAATATTCGTATTGCCTTTGATGTGGCTAACTTCCCGCCAATGGAGAGAGAGAAAAATATCATTGCTGACATCCCCATTCGATACGGGAAAGTAATTAAGTTCAAATATAAAAAGGGAGATTCGGATTGGGACTTAAAAGAGGTAAGCAGAGATGAGCTTCTGAATAAATTCCAGCAATGTCATGATACTCTCTGGGAGGGAGGAAAGCGAAACCCGGCGGAGGCATTCGATGAAATGAGTAAGCTTATGTTCTGTAAAATTCACGATGAACGGTTTTTGACGACTAAAGGAAATTATTATGCATTTCAAGTAGGCACTCATGAAACGATTAACGAAGTAGCTGAGAGAGTTATGAAAATTTATAATGATGCTCAAAGTATTGATCCTGACGTTTTTATAGATCCCATTAAGGCAGAATATCCTATCATTCACAGTATAATAGAAATATTACAAGGTATTTCCTTATCAAAGACCGATCTCGATGCTAAGGGTATCGCCTTTGAACATTTCCTTGGAGCAGTTTTTCGTGGGGAGATGGGGCAATATTTCACTCCCAGAACAATTGTTGAATTTATGGTCCAATTTCTTGACCCAAATATTCATGATCTAGTTATCGATCCGGCTTGTGGGTCTGGTGGCTTTCTTATTTATACTTTGGATAGGGTAAAGAAAGATTTAGAAGCGGGGTTAGAACCACAAGACGCGAGGGATAGATGGAAAGACTTTGCTCTCAAGCAAGTTTACGGTATTGAGATCAACAGTCAACTGGCTCGTGTTTCAATGATGAATATGATTATCCACGAAGACGGACATACAAATATTGAAAATTATGACTCTCTTGATTTCCCAGAAAAATGGAGAAGGCAAAAAATAAGAGAGTACTTTGGTAAAAAGTTCAGCCTCCTTTTAACTAATCCCCCATTTGGGGCTTCTGTAAAAGAAAGGGAAAAGGCATATTTTTCCAAATACAATCTTGGAAGCAAAACAAAGAAAAGAAATAGACAAAATACTGAGGTTATATTCATTGAACGTTGTTTGGATTTTCTCAAACCGGGTGGACGTATGGGAATAGTCTTACCTGATGGTATATTAACGAACTCAACACTCCGGTATGTAAGAGACTTCATTACAAAAAGAGCACGAATTTTAGGAGTTGTATCACTACCACAAATCGCTTTCACTCACTACGGATCCGGCGTAAAAGCATCACTTCTATTTTTAGAAAAGAATAGTATCACTTCCAAAAAACCTTACCCGATTTTTATTTCGATAGCAGAACATATTGGATATGACGCTATAGGAAGGCCAGATACAAATGAGTTCCCGAAGATACTAGAAGATTACAAAGATTTTTCTGAAGGTGAAAGGAAACTTAGTTCCAACTCCTTTATAGTTATGAGTAATGAGCTTAAGGGGAGGTTGGATTGTTTCTATTACAAGAAGGAATTTAAGGCTTTAATAGAGAAATTAGAGAAAAGTAAATATCCAGTTCACGAACTTGGTGATTTTATAGTTAATATTAGATATGGTGCTTCAATTAAGAATATTTATGTAGAGAAAGGTATACCACTTTTGAGGATTCTTAACCTGAAACCAAACTGGTTAGATTTAACTGATGTGGTACAATTGCCAGAAGAAAAGCGGAGAGAAATTGGTAAGTGTTTTGTCAAAGAACACGATTTACCAATCTCTAGAAGCGGGACAATCGGTGTTGTTGCTGTAGTACCAAAAGAGGCAGAGGAATTTGCTTTCGGCTCCTATATGATAAGCTTTCGAATAGATAAGAAAAAGGTAGATCCTTATTTTGTATCTTTGGTGATGAATAGTGATTTAATTCAAGGACAAATACAAAGAGAACGTATTGGGGCATTACAGGGGAATATAACAATTCCTTCCATTAAATCAATCAAAATCCCTGTACCGTCCCTATCTACCCAAAAAGAAATCGTTAAAAACTACTACAACTCAAAGAGAAAAAGTAATGAGTTGAGAAAGAAAGCAGAAAAGATAGAAACCGAAGCTGTACAAAATATTGAGAAGGTGATAATAAGGGAGAATGGTGGTTAGTGGAATTATCACCAAGCAAAACAGTCGTCTAAAAAGGATATATCTGAAGTACTTCGGATATAACACCAAAATGGAAGGATATCCGAATAAGTTCGGATATAAACGAGTTAGACGAAATGCTCACTTCGGGACAAAAAATAAAAACAGTGGATGATTATTACTTAAGAAAGGAGATGAATAAAAAATGATGAACAAAAAAATGAATAATGAAATGTTAGATTATGCAAATTGGGTTCCAAAGAAAATGTTGATAGCTTTCCTTATGCTAACATTACTTTTCGGCGGGCTTACGTTTTTACCTGTTCACATAATCGTTCGAGTTGTTTTTGGGATTCTTTCAGTAGTTTTCTTGTTATTTTTCTTCTATTTTTATTATTCCTATCACGTGTTCTCCGTAAATGGTGGTGCTTTTCAGAAAACGATACTCAATGTCGTGGTGGACAAGCTGGTATGGGACGGTCAAGGGAATACGCTTGACATTGGCACAGGCGCTGGGGCGTTAGCAATTGGTGTCGCTAAGAAATACCCTAATGCAAAAGTCACGGGAATTGATTACTGGGGAAAGGGTTGGAGTTATTCGCAAAGAATGTGCGAAAAAAACGCGGCCATTGAAGGGGTCGGTGAGCGGACCAACTTCCAAAAAGCGAGTGCCGCTAGCTTGCCGTTCGACGATGGGGAATTCGACGCGGCCGTGAGTAATTTCGTCTTCCACGAGGTGAAAGATGCCAAGGACAAGCGCGACGTAATTTGGGAGGCGTTCCGAGTGGTGCGTAAGGGCGGAGCGTTTTCATTTCAAGATTTATTTCTTAATAAATGGTTTTATGGAGAAATAGATGATCTTCTCGAAACTATTCGTGAATGGGGAGTTGAAGAAGTGCATTTTACCAATACGGCGAATTTGGTTGAGATTCCACGATTACTTCGCGTTCCTTGGATGCTTGGAAAGATTGGAATCATTTATGGAAAAAAGTGAGGATATTGTCCCTTCGTTCGCACTATCGTCTAACAGCGGATATGAGGCTACAGCCTTCGGCTTTCGCCCAAATTCTCGCTTCGCTCGAACTTCTCATATCCGCAAAACGTTAGCTGAAATTTGGCTTGAAGCATTGAGGTGAAATGAAATGAATCTCAACATTAACATTTCGATCCCGGACCTATGGGGTGAACAGAGATTCCAAAAAAATGAATGGGGTAGTATAAACTACTTAGTTGGTCCCAACGCAACTGGAAAAACACGATTTGCCGAACAGTTAAAGCAGCAGTGCCAGAATCAAGGGCTTAAGGTTCGGCATCTGAGTTCGGAACGTTTAGCTGGGCTTGAAAAACAGCAATACGGTCTCTTTGGTTATAGTAACATATTCAGAGGATTAGATACCGGGCAGTTTGCACAGTACATAAATCAAGGAAAGGAATACGGCTTGTCTGCTGATGCTTTCGCTATTCTCAAAGAAAGGCTTGACTTGCGAATAAGGATTGAAGCTATTTTGTCCCAATTGTTCGGCAGACGGATAAGACTGGCAGAAGAAGGCGGATTTCTCAAGCCCAAAATTCAAAAAATTGAGGGAGGAGATGAATATGGTCTAAAAGAAAGCGAATGCCATGGACTTAAGGAACTCATTACCCTTCTGACTTTACTCTATGAAGATGAGTACAATTGTCTGATTATTGATGAGCCAGAGCTACATTTACATCCACAATTTCAAACTTTTTTTCTCCAAGCGATTAGAGAGATTGCTGGCGACCCACGTAGTTGCGCAGGTAAAAAATGCTTTTTTATTATTACCCACTCTCCCTATTTTGTTGATATACGTACACTTGAAGATTTGAAATACTGTATCGTTTTTCAACCCGATAAGCTTCCTGCGTGTATAGATCAGCTGGAAGGTGAAGACGAATGGAGAATAAAACGTCTATTGCCAAGATTGAATACACATCACAAGCAATTCTTCTTTGCTTCTCGCCCAATCTTCGTAGAAGGTTATTTTGACCAACAGATCTTTAGCCTAGTCCAAGAGAAAAGAGGCAAACTTTTAGGAGCATCTGGGTCTTGTATTATTGATGTTGGTGGCAAGGATGAATTAGATCTGTTTTTCAGAATGTGCAAGAAATTTAATATGGATGCCCAATTTATAGCAGATTTAGATACGCTGCTCAAAGGGAAACTGAGACAGTCTGTATCCGAAGATGAACGCTGCCGAGTTTACTTGTAAGAAGAGGGTTTAGGAACAGACCTTATGCATGTGATCGGGGAAGCTGAAAGGGCAATCAATGAGTGTTTGAATGAACTTGAGCCGAAGTTGACGGATACCTCTGAGTCAAATCTCCCATTACAAAAATTCCGGGATGCGCTTTCTAAATCAAGTGAACCAGAGATAAAAAGGTATGTTTTCTTGATTGGATTAAAAAATATTGGGGAGCAAATTAAGAGTGTCATTTCAAGTAATACGGAAAAGTTGAACTTCATTGAAGGGAGACTCCAAAAGATAATTCAGGCTTTTAAACGCTCTGGAGTGTATGTTTTATCTAATGGTGAGCTGGAAAACCATTTACCAGAATACACAGGAGATCCCTACTTACTTTCGGATAGCATCAAGGCAAATACCTTTGAAAAAGAGCGAGATTTTATCTTAGGAAATGATTTAACTGAAGCAGAAATTTGTGCACGATATGGCGAACTTATAACTATTTTAGATGAAGCAATAATTCCAAAGGAAATAGATATGGATTTATACCTCACCTACGCCATCCGCGATTGGATATATAGAGTTCAATCCGCTTATAATCGAGGCGAAGTCAGGGATGAGGATTCTCTTAAAAGAAATGCAATGATAGATTGGCAAACTCATTCTCGGATATTCGATTTGTTAGAGTTCTCTCTGAATCAAGATGGCTTTGTTTGCAGAATCAAACTTAAACCCTTACTTGATCCAAAAGAAAGAGAATTCATGTTCAATAATAGACTCTCTGCTGCAAATTATCAACTAAAAGAGAGCCAAACTTCAGCTAACAGCGGATAAAAGGGAAATCAAAGATTTCCTCAAATTGCCTTCGTCGGCAACTTCTTTTATCCGCAAATCGTTATGCGAAATAGCACCGAAAACGAGTGAGGTCATGTGCAAAATAGATATTGGTGTTTTGGGAGGAGAAAATGAAAGCAGCAATTATGTACTGGACAAAATCTGGTAATACAGAAAAGGTAGCGACAGCTATAAGAGATTCCATAGAATCAATTTGTGATGAAATTGCTTACCTGAGGGTAGAAGATGCTCAGGATTTAGATTATTTTGATTATGAACTTATCTGTCTGGGCTTTCCTTCGTATTATTGGCGGCCTCCTAAACAAGTAGATGATTTATTAGTGAATCATCACAACAGATACCGAAAAGAAAAGCGCATAAAAATTGGCTCGCCAAAGCTATCAGGAAAAAATGTAATCATTTTTTGCACATATTCTGGACCTCATACAGGAATAAACGAGGCAATTCCAGCAGCCAAGTATGCTTCCCAGTATTTTGAGCATTTGGGCTTTACAATTTTGGATGAGCTCTATGTCGTCGGTGAGTTTCATGGTTCGGAAAAGGCTAGCACAAAGGGAAGGCTTGGAGATATCAGAGGGCGACCAGACGAAAAAGACCTAGCCGATGTCAGACAAAGAGTCAGGGAGCTATTGGAGCAAATATGATCGCTGTGGTTAGCACTGGCTGTTGCATATTACTGAAGCTATTTTTCCAATGTTATTCGGCGCTACTTCGCATAACTACGGGTTGGCAGCTCCGTTCGCTGCGCTCACTCCGCCCAAATCCAGGGCAAGGTAATTCCAACGGAATGGTGGTAAAGCGAACCGACGCGTGTAATCAGAGAGAGTTGTTAAAACCTACTTCCTCCCTGGACTTCGCCAACCCGAGTCCCGTTATACAAAATGCTCACTACGGAGCAAAAATATAAAAGCAAGAACAATAATTTATGAGGAGGTGATTAGAAAATGAAGATGGAAGAATCTATTGACATTGCTGCGCCGCCAGAGAATATCTGGGTATTACTAACCAAGCGAGAGAATGTTTTTGCAATTGATCGGCTGATTAGTCGGTTCGATTTCGTAGGAGAGCAACACAGCGGTATGGGGACAACGTTTTATATGGTGAAAAAAACTGATGGTAGAGTTATAAGGTCTCTTTGTACATTCACCGAATGGGAGGAGAATAAGAGACTCGCCTTTCATCAATTCATGGGCGATGTAAAGAGGATGTATGTAGTGTATACGATTGAAGCTACCGAAAAGGGCAGCAGGCTTACATTAGTGCATGAGGTTGCAATGCCCTACTGGATTATTAGCAAAATTATAGAGCTGATAGTTGTTCGACCTATAATGAAAAAAGTAGGGCCGGAAGTCGTGGCTAATATAAAGAGGCTGGCAGAAGAAAAGAGGTGAAACTAAATGAATGATCAAAAGAAGAAAGCCCCACAGTTCGTATTGCCCAGAGGATTTGCTGGAAGGGTTACGGTCATATTTATGAACAGGGGTCACAAGTCCATATACGAAAATGTGGCTAAAGTTTTGAAACTTCAGCCGGAAGATGACCTTCTTGAAGTTGCTTGCGGAAATGGTTACTTCTTAAAGAAATACGCCTCACATGTCCATAGTGTTGCCGGTTTAGACCTCTCTCAGCTTTCGGTCAAGTTGGCAGCTAGGAAGAATAAAGGTCGTGTCGCTGGAGGAACGGCGAAATTCGTGCAGGGTGAAGCATCACAGCTCCATTGGGAAGACAACAAGTTCAGTGTTGCCGCAGTAATGGGTAGTTTCCCTGTGTTTCCTAAGCCTTTAGAGTCATTGAAGGAAATGTATCGAGTGCTCCGTCCTGGAGGAAGGGTGGTCGTCAGTATGGAGTGGAACGCTGAAGATGGAAAAGATCATTCGAAGGAGGTCGAGAAGTATGGGTATCGGATCTGGGCAGAAGATGGGGTACGAGCCATAATGAAAGAAGCCGGATTCTCAGAGATTTCCATCACCTACGCAAAAGGACTCATGATGCCCAAAATGATGCTCGCACGCGGGGTTAAACAGTAGCAAATGCCCACTTCGGGGCAAAATAAAAATAGAAGCAACCCATCTATGAATGGAGGAATTAGAAAATGAACAAAAAGGAGAAAAGATGTCACTTATACCAGCCTTTGAAATAGAGATATGGAATGCCTGGATTCTTATCATTGGCCTTGCCCTGATAAATTACGGTCTGGGTTTCTTAATTGCTAAGGAATCAATGCTGTCCACGTGGCCCCCCTATAATCAAAAAGAGAAAAAACTCTTGGGTATTTTAATGGTGGATTTCGTGGCTCCATGGATCTATAGCATTTTCTTGCCGTTGAAGCTGGGCATGGCCTGGTTTTATGTGGGATTCTTAATTTATTTGCTAGGTATGGTTTTTCTCACTATAGCAGTGGTAAATCATGCTACTACTCCAGTGGATAAACCAGTTACTAAAGGGCTTTATCGCATTTCGAGACACCCTATAAACCTTAGCTGGTTCTTGGTATACATCGGCATAGGCATAGCCTGTGCTTCCTGGATTTTTTTGCTATGTGGGATAGTATTTATAATCTTTGGACAGATTCTGGCAATTGCTGAAGAACGCGGCTGCCTTGAGAAGTTTGGGGGTGCCTATCGTGAATACATGAACAGGACCCCGAGATGGATAGGGATATCTAAATCCCTGGGTAAGTGACAGATCTTTGCTCCGGTTTACATTATGGCCTCATAGTGCGTCGTCGCTGGAGATCCATACTGCGAGTGGGAAATCGTTTAGTTAGGGTGTGGTAATAATGGAAGGTAAGAAAATGGAAGAAAGAGGATTGTCATTAGCTGAGATACAGGAGGTGCCGAACAATAGCCTGATCTTGCTGTCAGGGCCGCCAGGAACAGGAAAATCCACCTTCTGTCACCAGATGGTGCTCAATAGTATAGCTGCGGACAAGCCGATAATATTCGTAACCACTGAGCAAAATCCCTCTGCTATCCTGGGGCGCTTAAGAGAAAAGGGTATGGGAGAGCCTATACCTGGAGCCTTAAGCTTTGTTGATGCCTTTACAAAGACAGTGGGGTTGGCAGCGCCGGAGCGGGCCGACACCCTGGACGCCAACTGCGTAGATTTGAACAGCATAAGCATGGCCGCCACAAGGCTACAGGAGAAAATAGGGCAAAAAGGAATATTACTCGCTTTTGATTCACTTACTTCACCATACCTCTTTAGCGGCGCTGAGGTTACCAAGTTCATGAGGCTCTTTCTCTCCAAGTTCGCTGCTGAGGGAAACTCCGTGGTGGCTTTAATAGATGAAGGCTGTGGCAAGGAAGAAGACCTGGTAGCCATGATGAGCGCCGCCGATAATGTCATCAGGATAGAGATAAAAGAAAAATCAAGGGTTATAAGTGTGGTGAAACATCCCAAATTGCCACCAACCAAGATTGAAACCCCGATAACCTGGAGTAGAGTGCTTCTCCACAAGAAATTCGATCCCCGGATACTAAGAGGTATGCTGCGTGCCACGTTATCAGCACGTGGAAAACCTGTAAGGAGAGAGAGTGGAGATTTGGTTAATGTATTCTGGAAGAACCTTGCCTCCTGGAGCGGGATGCTCTGGGACCCCAAAAGGTTTCCCACAATGGCCTACGAAATTGACAAGGAGGCTGAATCCACAGTAAGAGAGGTAATGAAGCTCTTTCCCTGGTATATGAAGCTCTTTTTCAAATTAATTCAGCCTAAGAGCTTCAGCGAGGTCAAAGCCATAAAAAAATTCGCACCGCGCTTCATATATAACCAGAAACGAGTAGGGATGTGGATTTGGGAATATATGGAAGAAGCATCCAGGAAGGATGAGCACTATATCAGGGTATACGAAAGCTCCTCGTGTTGGGGGTTGGGTAATGTCGGAGCTCGATTAGCTTTCCACCATTGTGGAGAGCTAGCAGGATGCTTGAAAGGACTGGCAAAGGAAGAGAGAGACTGGAACGTGGTGGAGACCAAGTGTATTGGGATGGGTTCACCGTATTGTGAGTTTAAAGCAGTACCGGGAGAGATCAGTGAGCTAAAGGATTATCTGGAAGCCATAGATAGCTCAGTGGTGCAAAAGGTTCACAACCATCTAATGGGTCAGCTTACCGGGTTTCTGATTAATGACAAGCCTCTGGCCGAGAGGCCCAGATTGGGAAGTGGGATCTGGTTCCATGAGATGCACCACGTTACCGGCGTTGCAGCTTTGTTCAGCGAAAGATACCAGATGGCGCTTAGAATGGGAGGTGCTAAGGTCGGAAAAGAGGTCGGCGAACACTTGATGGAAGCCGGAGTAATAGGAAACGAAGCAATAGAGCGCGTTATCAACTTCATGGAGTATTGCAAGGTAGGGAAGATTGATTTGGGTAAGACTGTAAAGATAAGGGAGAATTGTGAGACCTTTGGATTGGAAACTGGCCAGCTCTCATGTTTCTTTACTACGGGTTTCTTAAACGGCCTCTTCTCGGCAGTCAAGAACCAGCACGTCAGGGAAATAAGATGTATCGCTGCCGGAGACCCATTCTGTGAATGGGAAATCAGCTAGTCGGGACAAATTTAAGAGCCGAAATGGGAAAATAGCCATGAGTAAATTGACAGATAGAGAAAAAGAAGCGCTCATTAACACGGTGAAGGAAATCTATACTTACAAGCTTATGCAAGCAAAAGGATACGAAAAGCTGGTCAGAAAGGCCAAGGAGCAAAGGGCTAAACAACTTTTAGGTCACATCAGCACAAATGAGGCAAAAGACTGCGAACATTGGCGGAAAAATATTGAAGAGTTAGGAGTAATAGGCAGGAGGTCCAGCGGAATATTCTTTATGGAGCTTAAGATTACTCTTATGATGCGTATCTTAGGTACAAGGGGATTCTTCGAATGGGCCATAATTGCCGAGGATGAGAGTATCGAGGAGCTGGCTATTCAAGCGGGAAATATAAATGATGCGGCTACTTCGGAAAAATGGACCAGAATAGCTTCCGATGAACGCTTGCATGTTGAGAGAATAAAGAGAGAAGTGCTAGGCATGGAAGGCTGGGAGATGGGAGGTGGCGGTGGTGTAAGAGATGTTATTTTGGGAGCCAACGACGGTCTGGTTTCCATACTGGCACTGATGGCGGGTGTCTATGGGGCAACAACAGAAACTCATCCGATTCTTATAGCCGGCGTAGCAGGGGCAGTTGCTGGAGCGATATCCATGGGCACTGGCGCTTACCTTTCTTCAAAGTCCGAGAAAGAGGTAACGGAGAAAGAAAACGAGAGAAAGGGGATAAGGAAAAAGAGGACCCCTGAGGAGGAGAAGGAGAAGCTGGTGAAGCTTTACCGGGCAAAGGGGTTCAAGGAACAGGAGGCTGAAGCTATTGCTGAGAGAGTAAGTTCCAGAATGGAATTGATGGCAGAGCTCACCGTTGGAGAGGAAGTTGGACTGACATCAGAGGAATCCTGGCCTCCCATTAAGGCCGCTGTGCTAACAGGGTCATCATTTGCCGTTGCATCTCTTATTCCCATCCTGCCCTTTATCTTCATGGATATAAGTCTAGCAGTAATAACTGCAGTAATCGCTAGCATAGCTACCCTCTTCGCAGTTGGTGCCAGCAAAACTCTCTTTTCACGAAAGAGCTGGCTGCGCAGCGGATTGGAGATGATGGTTATTGGAACATTAGCTGCGGTCACAACTTACGCCATAGGATTGGCATTTCATGTGTAGTCTGAGTTCATGAACTCTTCCGCCTTTTTGTCAAGGTCATTCAATTTCACGGAAATTGTGGGAAATAATCAGTGCTTTCTCTGACCTAAATCTCAAAGATATTTTTTGGCTTTACCAATTGTGTGTAAGATACGAATTTGAGCCCACACATATCTTTCTTTGGGATATATAAGTCTATGAGCGGTCCATGGCCACAATATTGGGCTACCTCCTCTCATATTTACAAGCTCTTGTGGCAGTTTTCCTATTGATGTGTAAACTTCTGGCTATTTGTTGATAGGACATCCCTAACAAACGCAATTGGATTGCTTTTTGGGATAGTTTCTGATATAAATAGGGCTGCTGAATAGGCAGGATTCTGATATGGGCGGATATTTCGCCGGAGGTTCGAATTGGTTGCAATTGCGTCCGCCATAATTCCGTTGCTCGTTGCTGGTTGCTAGTCGCTCGTGAGAAAAGAGACAGAGAGAAAAGAACGTGGGACTCGAAGCCGACCCGATACTCGTTAGGCGATATTGCT
>CAZQMG010000034.1:0-16750 GCA_964594375.1 uncultured Clostridia bacterium
GCATTTGACAATTATTGTCTTTCTGGTAAATTAGACTAAATTTAAGTATCAGAATTTACTCGAATCGTTATCAACTAAATCTTTGTAGGTAATAAAAGACAAACGGGGGGAGCAGGCCGAAGGCCGTCGAGGGGGATGTTTTCCCCTCGATATCTTAAAAAGGACTGTTGTATGTATCAATACGGTAAGTGGTTAATATTAATGGTTATAGGTATTGCGGTTCTGGCCATTTGGGCTATTTATCCTTTGGGAGAGAAGATAAATTTAGGTCTTGACCTAAAGGGAGGTATGCATCTGATATTGGAAGCAGACCTCAGCAAATTTCCATCGGGAGAAGATGTTGGAGACGCGATGGATTTGGCTATGGAAATCGTCAGAAACAGAATTGACCAATTCGGGGTAAGGGAGCCCACCATCGCTCGCCAGGGCGATAGAAGAATAGTTGTCGATTTGCCGGGTATAGAAGACCCACAACGAGCAGTGGACCTCATAGGAAGGACTGCCCTTCTGGAATTTAAGCTGGTGGATGAGAAGGGAGATGTTAATAAGGCTCTACAAGGAGATATTCCCGAGGATGACCAAATACTCTATGATTCAAAAAAAAGGCCTTATCTGCTGAAAAAGGAGACTCTTCTATCGGGCAGCGCTATTAAAGATGCCCGGGTAGAAATTGGCCAATGGGGACAACCCTATATAAGTCTGGAATTCAAATCTGAGGCGACAGATAAATGGGCTGAAATTACCGGCCAACACGTGGAAGAGAGAATAGCCATAATACTGGATAATGTAGTGAAGTCTGCCCCGGTAGTAAAAAGTCGCATTCTTCAGGGTAAGTGCGTTATTGAAGGACAATTTACTATGGAGGAAGCACGCGAACTAAAAATTGTTCTTAAGAGTGGCGCTTTACCTATTCCCCTCAATATTGTCCAAAATACTACCATAGGTCCTTCTCTAGGTAAGGACTCTATCCAAAAAGGTCTTTGGGCAGGGATTATTGGCTTTATTGCTGTTTTTGTCTTTATGATAATCTATTATAAGAAGGCTGGTTTGATCGCTAACGCGGCCCTTTTGTTAAATTTGCTCTTTATCTTAGGGGCTATGGCTGCCCTAAAAGCAACTTTGACTCTTCCTGGTATTGCTGGGATGATTCTTATTATTGGTATGAGTATTGATGCCAACGTCATTATATTTGAAAGGATAAGAGAAGAATTGGGTAAAGAGAGAGCTCCTCGTTCAGCGGTAGATGCTGGCTACAAGAAGGCTCTCAGGACAATTCTCGATGCGAATATCACTACTCTTATCGTTGCTCTTATTCTTTTTCAGTTCGGCAGTGGACCCTTGAGGGGGTTTGCTACTACTCTTTCCATCGGCATTCTGGCCAGCCTTTTTACCGCCATAATAGTAACGCGAATTATCTTCAACTTATTGATAGCCGGAAGACCAAGAAAAAAAATGAGTATATAGGAAAAACTGATGCGCTTTTTTGGAAAGACTCAGATAGACTTTATTGGCTGGAGAAAAAAAGCCTTTCTTCTTTCAGGAATCATTATAGCTATCGGGATAACCTCTATCGTGCTGAAGGGAGGATTAAAACTTGGTCTGGACTTTACCGGAGGAATTGAGGTTCACCTCAAGTTTGACAAGTCCCCTTCCGTTGCTCGAATAAGGTCTGGACTGGCTAAAATTGGTTTAAGTAAAGCCATTATCCAACAGTATGGAAGAAAAGAAGAGAACCTTGTTCTTATAAGATATAAAGTAGAGGAAGCCTCACAGGAGATAGCTTCAGAAATAATCAACTATCGCAGAACACACAAAGAATTTACCGCCTTGCAGGAACTCAGGAATATACCCGGGATTGAGGCAGTAGGTTATGAAGAATTGGTCAGTCTTTTCACGCTCGATCCCTTAGAAAAGGAAAAAGTTGAGCTTAATCAGATAGACGAAGAATCTCTTGTTTCACTTATTCGCCAGGTTACTCACAGAAAAATAGCGGCGACGATTGAAGAAGGAGTAAAAAAAGAATTTGAAGAAGGAGAAAACTCATTCCTGATCCAAAGCATTAACCTCATCGGACCACAGGTAAGTAAAGAACTTCAGAAAAGTGCTATTCTAGCCATTACTTTTGGCCTAATAGGTATGCTGGTATATATCGCCTGGAGATTTGAGTTGAAGTTCGCTCTGGGAGCAGTAATCGCCCTGGCTCATGATGTTTTTATTAGCGTAGCAGCGTTATCATTAGGAAATTACGAAATCACTCTTCCCATAATAGCGGCTGTGCTTACTATAATTGGCTATTCTCTCAATGATACTATCGTTGTTTATGACAGAATTCGAGAAAACCTAAAAACTCACCGAAAGGGAAGAATACCTCTTAAAGAAATCATCAACCTGGGTGTTAACCAATCCCTATCCCGTACAATTATTACATCTCTAACTACCCTCCTGGTAGTCTCGGCCCTGTTTATCTGGGGAGGAGCGATAATCCATGGATTTGCCTTCGCTCTTCTAATAGGAGTGATAGTAGGAACTTACTCTTCCGATTTCATCGCTGCCCCAGTAGTTTATAGTTGGAGAAAGAAAAACGTAACAAAGAGGACATGAGAGTTCTAATAACTGCGGGAGGTACAGGGGGACATATCTATCCTGCCCTTGCCATAGCTTCTTATCTGAGAGAACACCATCTGGCTAATCGTATCCTCTGGATAGGAGGAAGAAGAAAATTAGAGGTGGAACTCCTGCGCTCGCAAGAATTTGATTTCAAACAAATAAAAGCTTCTCCTTTCCCCAGAGCTTTCTCGCAAAAATGGATTGGATTCCCTCTTAAACTCTTTCTCTCTTTTTTTCAATCTTTCCTCATTCTTGTACAATTCAGACCAACAGTAGTTATAGGAATGGGCAGTTTTCATTCTTACCCGCTGGTAATGCTTGCCTTTTTTTTTGGAATTCGCAGCCTGGTATGCGAACAGAATGCAAGTTTTTCCCTAACCAATAAATTTCTACTGCCGTATGTTTCCAAAATAGCCACCAGTTTTCCTCAAACAAATAAAGACCTTTCTAAAAGAATAAAGAATAAAACCCAACTTATAGGTAACCCCATCCGTTTCAAAATTCTGGCAACAGGAAGGCAAAAGGGAATAAAAAGATTTAATTTAGATAAGGATAAATTTACTCTTCTTTTTTTAGGAGGCAGTCAAGGAGCTCACAGGTTAAATAAATTGGGAGTGGAAGTCATTCAACTATTAAATAGGCAAAAGAAAATGAGGGATGAGATTCAAGTAATATTTATCACCGGGGAAAATGATTTAAAATGGGTAGAAAATTCCCTTGCACCCTTAAAGATTAAATCATTGGTTTCTTCCTATCTACAGGAGATACAATATGCTTATGCCGCCTCCCACCTGGCTATCTGCCGAAGTGGAGCTACAACTATAGCAGAGCTCACTGCCTTGGGGCTACCGGCCATTCTCATTCCTTATCCCTACGCTACAGGGAGACATCAATATGAAAATGCGAGAGTTCTACAAGCAAAGGGAGCAGCTTATCTTCTTGTGGAGAATAATCTTACCGGAGATAGACTAAAAAAGTTAATTCTAGACTTAATAGAAGATAAAAACCTGCTGAAAAAAATGAGCAGGCGAAGTAAAGAACTAGGAAGACCGCAGGCCACTAGAGAAATGGTGGAACTAATCTGCGATTTGGCTAATCAAGTCAAGTAGGACGCAGATCCACACAGATAAACAAGATAAATAAAAGACATTGGACTTTGAACCCTGAACTTATTTTCTGATCACTTCTTTAATCTGCGTTTATCTGCGTCCAAAAATCCTATATACATCAGGGCTAAAGCTTTAGGAGAGAAAAATTATGTTAAAAGGAGTTAAATCCATTCATTTCATAGGAATTGCTGGAGTTGGTATGAGTGGATTAGCTAAGGTATTATCAGAAAAAGGCTACAGGGTTACCGGGTCAGACATAAAAAAAAATGTTTTTACCGAGCAGCTAGAAAGAAGAGGAATAACTGTTTACCAGGGACACAGTCCCTCTCATCTTAACCAGGCCGACTTAGTGATAGCTTCCTCTGTTATCTCTCCTGATAACCCTGAACTCCAAATAGCGAAGAGAAAAAGAATGCGCACTGTCTCACGCGGCGCCCTTTTAGCCGAGCTTGTGAATAGGAAAGAGGGTATCGTTGTTGCCGGAACTCACGGGAAAACTACTACTAGCTCACTCGTCTATTCAATTCTTCGTCAGGCGGGTAAAGATCCAACTATGTTCATTGGAGGGGAAGTCAATGATTTCGGTGGTAATAGTAAATTAGGAAGTAGCGAATATGTGGTGGCGGAGAGTGACGAATCCGACGGTTCTTTTTTGCTTCTCTCCCCCAGCATTTGCATTCTCACTAACATCGAAGACGACCATATAGACTACTACGGTTCCAAAGATAAGCTGGTGCGGGCATTTGTTCAATTTACCGGAAGATTGAAACCGGCAGGCACCTTGATAATCAACATCGACGACCCTTGTCTAAGTAACGTTATCAAAAACATCTCTTTATCCCCTTCTCAAAAACTAATCACTTATGGAATTAGTCCTATGGCTGACTTTTCAGCAAGCAAGGTAAAGTTGAAGCAATTTTCCTCTTCCTATGAAATTAATTATCAGGGGAAAAAGATAGAAGATATAGACCTCTCTTTACCTGGTCAACACAATATATACAATTCCCTGGCCGGCGTTGCTGCCGGGTTAGATATTGGCATAGGGTGGGAAAAAATTAAAAAGGCTCTTCTTCTTTTCTCTGGTGTGAAAAGAAGATTTGAATTAATAGGAGAAAAGTCCGGTATTTTAGTAATAGATGACTATGCTCATCATCCCACAGAAATAAAAGTAACTCTGGAAGTAGCGGCAAGATTGGAAAGAAGAACAATCGCTATCTTTCAACCTCATCGCTATACCCGCACTAAAATGCTTCTTTCTAAATTTGGCACTGCCTTTGAGAAAGCAGATATTCTTCTTTTAACTAACATCTATGCTGCGGGAGAAAATCCGATTCCTGGAATGGACGGTGAATTGCTATTTGAAAAAGTCAAACAAAAGAGAAGGAAGGCGACCTATTATTTTACCAATTTTCGAAAAATCATTGATTTCTTAGGATACGAATGCAGAGAAGGAGACCTAATACTCACTCTGGGAGCAGGAAACATAAATGAGGTGGGTAAATCTTTTTTAGAGCAAAGCGTAGAACGTAAAGCAAAAAGCGCAAAACCATAACGTAAAACTAAAAATGTAAGACTAAGACTTAAAATCTAAGACCAATTGAAAAGAAAGAAAAATAAGTTGTAAATTTTAAATTTTGAATTATAGTTTTTAGCTTTGAGCTTTTCGCTTTTATGAGGGAGGTACAACGGTTAAAATTTTTCTGGCTTGTTCAGGATAACGGGCGATGAAAAGAAGCTCATCGCTAACAAGAGGTTTCTGCGTATGGACATTAGCATAGCGAGCTAGTTCCAGAACGGTAGAGGCTTCTTGCTCATTTTTGAACTTGATCTCTAACTTCTCATAAACGTTCCTGAAGCCTTTGATTCCACCATATTCCCCAGTAGTTATTTTCCTACCTGTTTCTACCATTTCTGGCTCTCCTCGCCCCAATTCCTGAAAGTCATAGAGCTCGTAGTTACGTCTATCCTTTAGTGCCCCATCAGCATGGATTCCTGATTCATGGGCAAAGGCGTTATCTCCAACTCCCACCTGATTTATGGGGATAGGAACACCAAAAGCATAAGAAGTATACTTGGCTATCCTCCAGGCCTGGGAGAGGTCTATTCTTGCGTCTAATAAGCTCAACTTTTTGGTGCCACTGGACTTGCGCAAAGCTAGAATTACAGAGACTAAATCTGCATTTCCCGCCCTTTCTCCCATTCCATTAATTGTAGTGTTGATATAAGCGTCTACTCCTCCGTCTATGGCTCCCCTTGCTCCAGCTAATGCACAAGCCACAGCCATACCCAGGTCATTATGAGTGTGGACCTCTATGGGAAGCTGGATTTCTTGTGCTAAGTTTTTCACCCGCCGATAGATGGTAGGAGGATCATCACAACCCAATGTATCACAATATCTTATGGTATCAGCACCATGTTGCTTGGCCATCCGAGCAAACTCTATCAAAAATTCGTCGTCGGTACGAGAAGCATCCTCTGCGTTAACTCCTACCTTCATCTCTCTTTTCCTTGCTTCATCAAGTGCCTCTACCATCATTCCTATTATACTGGGTCTGGAAGGATTCTCTCGGGGATATCTCACTACTCTATTCCCAAATTTTCCCCTTGTCATTTGTTCTGAAGTAGAAATAGAGATGTTTATATGCTTAAGCCCCAATTGATAGGCTTTTTCTACATCATCTTTAACCGCCCTACACCAACCACTAAGGATCATAGGGCGAAGGACTCCCATTTTGGCCAGTTCAAGGTTAGCCTTAAGATAATTTGTTTCATGATTGGTAAAAGGGAATCCAAGTTCTGACTGATGAATTCCCATCTCATTTAAATAGAGATTAATGATAGTCTTCTCTAACTTAGCCAGTCCCAACCTGGAAGTCTGAACTCCATCTCTATTGGTAACATCTATAATGTAAATCTTGTTTTTCTTTCTATTCATTCCTTAGACCCTTTCCTTGCCTTCGCTTTCTTTACTTCTATTTTCAGGGGAATCTCTACCTCTGGATGTAGTTTAAGAAAAATCTCTTTAACCCCAATGACTCGGATAGGCTCCTTTAAATCAACCTTACGATGGTCTATTTCTATATTAAACTTTTTCTTGATTTCTTGAACAATGTCCTGGGAAGTAATAACTCCGAACAGTTTCCCTTCCCCCCCCCTTTCTCTCGATAATATTAGCTTTGCTTCTTTAAGTTTGTCTGCTATTTTTTGGGCTTTGAATTTTACTTTTTCTTTCTTTTGCTGGATAATTCTTCCTCTTTCTTCCCACTGCCTAATATTACCAGGAGTAGCCATTAGCACCAATTTTTTTCGCAAAAGAAAATTCCGTGCATAACCATCAGCTACTTCCACTATCTCTCCACTGTTTCCAAGGTTATTAATTTTTTCCTTCAATATGACCTTCACTATTAACCTCGCTTATCTCGTTGCTAGTTGCTTGTCGCTAGTTGCTCGCAGGAAAAAACTTTAAAGCACACATGACAATGCTATCCACAGAATACGTTTTACCATCTCTTCCCCGCCCCTTACCCCGTTCTTATGTCCGTAAAAGAGAGGGGGCACGAGCGACTAGCGACAAGCAACGAGCAACGAATTATTTCATTTATAGGGCAAGAGTGCCATTTCTCTTGCTCTTTTTATAGCATTGGAAAGTCTTCTTTGATGTTTAGCGCAAACGCCAGTGCGCCTTCTACATTTTATACGAGCCCGACTATCTACATAACGCTGCAAAATCCTTACATTTAGATAGTCCAGTGATTTTGAACGACAAAAATCACAGCTCTTTTTTCTTCTAAGTACTGGTTTTGGTCTCACACATCTCTCCTTTAATTATAAGAATTTACATTTGTGTAAATAGTTCATTGTTGGTAGTTCCATAGATAAAAAGAGCGTAAGTTCTAGAGCGCGTCGAGTATGTCTTGGAACGTAAATTGTGAGTGGTTAATTGGTGAGTGGTGAGTAGTACCCCCTCCCTTGAGGAGGATGGGGTGAGGGGAGAAAATTAACCAATTAACCATTTAACCAATTAACTGACAAGATACTAAACGCTATATACTACAGTTGAGAACAGCGCTCGTCCAAGGAACTATACGCTAGAAATGAATCGTCCTTAAGTGTCTTTATTCATCAGAAGGAGTGTCGTTTCCCTTTTCTTCTTCAACCAGAGGAACTCTATCTATTTCATTCTGAGTTTCTTTTTCCGAAATTTGCGAGGGAAACTGCTTCTTTAGTCTCTGTAGAAAATCAACTCTTCGAGCAACTACTTCTGTAACCCATTTTCTTATTCCATCTTTATCTTCATAGTTGCGCACCTGGAGTCTTCCCTCTATAGCTACCTGACTTCCCTTCATTAGATATTCTGAACAGGTTTCGGCTCTTTTCCGCCACACCACAATAGGCACAAAATCTGCTTCTCGTTCGCCCTGTCGGTTAACAAATGGACGATTGACAGCTATGGTAAAGCTAGTTACGGGTGTTCCATCAGGAGTATAGCGAAGCTCAGGATCTCGGGCGAGATTCCCTATCAGGACTACCTGATTCAATCCGCTCATCCTTTTTCCCTCCTTTGTCTTTGTTTTTTAGGTGTATTTCTTGTCTTGTCAGCATTGCTCTTATAATATCTCTCTTTTTGATGAGGAATTGGTGAATTCCATAAACTTTAGAAGCATCTACTTCAAAAACTATAGATACAAAGAATCCCTTATTTGTTTTGTCTACCTCGAAAGCAAACTTCTGTATCCCACTCTCCACATTTTCTATTTTTCCATTTTGGCTGACAACGAAATCCTGCACCTCTTTCACAGTTGAATTTTTTTCTTCTTCCTCTAATTCTGGTCTCAGAGCAAATGTTGCTCTATACAAGGACATTTCAGAAGACCCCCCTTTCTTTTTGAGGTATTTTAAAAGCTATCTACTAAACCTAAAATGGATTACATCTCCATCTTCCACTAGATAATCTCTCCCTTCTATTCCTATTTTTCCTTTTTCTCTTGCTTGTTTTATAGATCCTGCTTCTAAAAGTTCAGATACTGGTATTATGTCGCTTTTAATATATCCTTTTTCCATATCTGAATGAACTTTACCTGCTGCTTGAGAAGCAGTAGTTCCCCTTTCTACAGGCCAGGCTTTCGCCTCTTTTCCTCCACTAACTGTAAAAAAGGTTATTAGATTAAGCTTTCTATAAACTTCCTTTATTAATCTATCTATCCCTGTCTCTCTTATCTTTAACTCCTCAAGAAACTCCATTCTTTCTTCTTGGGAAATATCCTCTAGCTCTAATTCCAACTGAGTGCATATCTCTATTATCTCCATCCTCTCTGTCGAGGCATACTCTCTTAGTCTTTGCAGCAAAGGAGAAGGAGATGTTAGATCACTCTCATCTATATTAGCTATGTAAAGAAGAGGCTTAAAACTTAAAAAACCCTCTTTGACTAACTCGTACCCCTCTTTTTCTGTAAAAGGAACATTTCTTAGAGAATTTCCTTTCTCAAGTTCAGCTTTAACCTTTTCTAAAATATCTAATCTTTCCTTATCTTTCGTGGATTTCGATGTTCCTGACTGAACTGCCTTTGCCAACTTTCGGCCTACTATTTCCAGGTCTGCCAGAAGTAACTCCAGCTCTATTATCTGAATATCCCTTATCGGATCTATATTCCCCTCGCAATGAGCTATTTTTTCTCCCTGGAAACATCTCACTACTTCAGCAAGAACATTTATACCCCTTATTCTGGATAAAAATTCATTCCCCAGACCTTCACCTTGATGAGCGCCTTTTACTAGGCCGGCTACATCTACAAATTGCACTACCGCTGGAGTAATAATATTGGTATTTGTTACTCTGGCCAAGCATTCCAATCGATTATCGGGAACAGAAACTGTTCCTACATTAGGAGAAATAGTGGAAAATGGAAAACTGGCTATCTGAGCCTTCCCTCCGGTAAGGACATTAAAAAGGGTAGATTTACCCACATTGGGCAATCCTATTATTCCGCTACAGACAGTAGCCAAAAAATTTTCCTTATTTCACTCCTCAAGATAATCTCCTTGTGTATTTGCTCTAAGACTGTCTAGTAATTCTAGATAACCCCTGAGTCCTCTCTCTTCTGCTGGAGCCCTTAGTCTGCTCAAAGACCTTTCTTGAATCTGCCTGATTCTCTCCCGGCTAACTCCATATTTCTTTCCGATTTCCCGCAAGGAATAATCTCTTTCTTCTAAACCAAATCTTAACTTCAATATCTCCAATTCACGGGTATTCTTTACCACTTTTTCTAATAGCTTCCTAACTTCCTTTCTAAGCATTCCTAAGGTAAGTCTATAGGCAGGAGGAGGAATGGTAGAATTAGGAATGAAATCGATCATTGTTGCATCTCCATCCTCTCCTACTGGTTTATCAAAGGATATGGTACCCTGACTTATTCCTAAAGCTTCTCTGATTTTTTGAGGAGAGAGTTCAGCCCTTTTAGCAATTTCCTCCGGGGTTGGTTCTCTATCCAGCTCCTGTTCTAGTTTCCTGGAGACTTTACTCAATTTCCTTAATAAATGAACTATATGTATGGGGAGGCGGATGGTTCTTGATTGGTCAGCAATAGCCCTGGATAGTGCCTGACGAATCCACCAACTAGCATAAGTACTGAAACGTTTATTGCATTTATAGTCAAACTTGTCCACCGCTCTGGAAAGGCCGATATTCCCTTCCTGGATGAGGTCAGAAAAGGAAACTCCTCTTTTTGTATATTTCTTAGCAAAACTCACCACAAGGCGGAGGTTAGCTTCTATCATTCTTTTCCTATTTACCCTGTATTCATTTCTTGCCTTTTCTAGTTCCTCTAAAGTCTCTTGTATTCTTTCCCTACTACGGGAAGACTCTATTGTATCTAGCTGTTTTTTCTTTTGCTGCAAATGATCGAAAACTTCCTTTAACTCATCTAATCTGTGGCCAGTAATATTTAGAATTTTCTTTTCTTTTTCTGCCTTGCCGAATAACTCAAATAGCTCAGAGTTTTTCTCGATAAGATCAATAGTCTTTTCAAGGAGCCTGATTATTTTTTCGTTTCCCTCATGGATTCTCTTAGCTACTTTTCTCTCTTCCTCTTGACTGAGAAGAGGAGTTTTTCCTATTTCCTCCAGATAATCTTCTACCGTATTTAGAGATAGAGTTCGTTCCTCGTCTATTTCTCCCTCTATAATCTCTTTTGTATATTCTACCCGCATCTTTTTATCCTGCTGTTTGCATCAATTCAAGTTTCTTAAAATTATGGATAAAACAAGAATCTGGCATCTTTATCTGGCCCTGATAGGAAAGATATGTTCTTAAAATTACCTCAGTTTCTTTCACTATCTCCTTATTTATTTTTTCTCCAGATATTTCCTCTAACTTCAAAAAAAGAAGGCGTCTCATCAATAGAAAAGCTTCTCGGGAAAGGCTTACTCTTCTTCCGTCTATGCTTTTACAGTTCTCGCAGAGAAGTCCTCCTAATCTTAAGCTAAAATAGAAATAACTGGTTGAACTTGCCTTCTTTCCACAGTTAATACATCCTTTTAGGTATGGTTGATAACCCAGGATGTTCAGTAATTTTAACTGAAAACTTTCTATCAAAAGATTAAGCGAACACTTAGAAATACTCTCCATAAGGAAAAGACTCTTTAATAATATTCGAAAAAGCAAAGATTGAGATTCTTCTTGTTCTGTAAGTTTGTCAATTAATTCAATTAAATAACAGACGTAAGCAAATCTAACTAAGTCTTTTTTGATTCCTAAGAATTGATACTTAGCTATACATTCACTTACAACATCCAGGCTTCCCTTTCTATTTTTGTAAATCAACAAACTATTATAAGAAGGGGGTTGAATCACGTAAGCAAATCTACTCTTTATTCTCCGCGCTCCTTTTGCTATCGCTCTTATCTTTCCGTATCGGAGAGAATAAAAAACTACGATCTTATCCTGTTCTCCTAAGTCGTAATCTTTAAGAACAATGGCCTCTGTTTTGTATATATTCATTTTTTGGATAGAGTATGATTTATATGTATATCGAAGAAGACTTCTCAAACGAATCCCAATTACTATAGCAAAAGAACCTCATTCAGTCAAAAATAGCGTATAGCGTTCAGCGTATAGAATGAATCTTCCAGATACCTTTAAGTTGCTAGTTTTGGGCTCATTGCAACTAAAAACTACAGCGGCAAGACTAAAAATCATAATTCAAGATTTAAAACCTTTGAATTAGATGCTATGGTTTTGCTTTTTTTGTTTTTCACTATACGCTAAACGCTGAACGCTATACGCTATTTTCAGGCTAATCCTTCTATCATCTGGGTGAGAGCTACACCAGCTGGAACCATGGGATAGACATTCTCCTCACGGGAAACTCTAAAATCAATAATAACAGGACCTGGGATATCCAGAGCCTTTTTCAAAGCCGGCTCTACTTCTTCAGTTTTATCCACCCGGATTCCTTCTGCTCCATAAGCCGTAGCTACTTTTACAAAATCAGGACTGTTTTTAATATCTACCTGAGAATAACGATGATGAGAAAACAATTCTTGCCATTGTCTGACCATTCCCAAATAACCATTATTGAGAATAGCAATCTTCACCGGAATTTTGTAATTTACTGCTGTTGCCAACTCCTGAATATTCATTTGAAAACTACCATCCCCGGCAATGTCAAATACCACTTTATCTGGACAACCAATTTGCGCCCCGATGGAAGCAGGAAAACCATAACCCATTGTCCCCAATCCTCCTGAGGAAATAAAAGTTCGAGGTTTAGTATATTGATAGAATTGAGCAGCCCACATTTGGTTTTGCCCTACCTCAGTAGCAATAATAGCTTCCCCTTTGGTTACCTCATCTATTTTTTCTACTACGTACTGGGGTTTTAAATCCCCATCCCTTTGGTATTTCAAGGGATGTTTATCTTTCCATTCTTTTATTCTGGCATGCCATGCCTCTCTCTTTCTTTTTTTTTCGATAAGAGGAATAAGCTGGGTAAGAATGTTCTTAGCATCGCCTACTATAGGAATATCTACTCTCACACTCTTGCTAATAACGGTGGGGTCTATATCCAGGTGAATTATTTTAGCGTAAGGAGCAAACTCTGAAACATTGCCTGTTATTCGGTCATCAAACCTTGCTCCCGCAGCAATAATTAGGTCTGTTTCGCTAATTGCGTAATTAGCACAGCGCGTTCCATGCATTCCTAGCATTCCCAGAGAAAGCTTATCATTTTCAGGAAAAGCTCCCAATCCCATCAGAGTAGTAGTCACGGGAATACTAGCCTGTCGAGCAAATTGAATCAACTCAACTGATGCTTCAGAGCTGATTATCCCCCCTCCAGCATAAATGATGGGTTTTTCTGATTTGTTTATAGCCGAAGCAGCTCTCTTGATTTGCCTGGGATTACCTTTATAATTAGGATTATAACTCCTAATTTTCACTCCTGTGGGATAAGGGACTTTGGTCTCTCCCGTAAGAACATCCTTGGGAATATCTACTAGGACGGGTCCCTTTCTGCCCGTAGTAGCAATGTGAAAAGCTTCCTTTAAGACAGAAGGCAGTTCATCCACTTTTTTCACTAAATAATTATGCTTACTAACGGAGTAGGTGATTCCGGTTATATTTGCTTCCTGGAAAGCATCATTTCCAATCATATGAGTAGGCACCTGACCGGTAATAATCACCATCGGCACTGAATCCATATGGGCGGTAGCGATTCCGGTAACCAGGTTTGTTGCTCCCGGACCAGAGGTAGCTACACATACCCCCACCTTCCCGGTAGCTCTAGCATATCCATCCGCAGCATGAGCAGCACCCTGCTCATGACGAGTGAGGATATGTTTAATCTCCTTTGTTTCATAAAGAACATCGTAGAGAGGAATAACTGATCCTCCCGGAAACCCAAAGATGATATCTACTTCTTCTTTCATTAAAGCTTCTACTACTACTTGAGCTCCATTTCTTTTCACTGTTTTCTCCCACAACAATACTTGTACTTCTTTCCGCTTCCGCAGGGACAGGGATCATTGCGACCCACTTTTGATTCGCTTCTTTTGTGCGTAGGGGTTTTCATCTGGACCTGGCTAAAGTTATTGTTTCCTCCCCTTTGATTGATTCTTTCTAGTGTCGGTTGCGGCACTTGAGGTTCCCCTACCAAAACCCTCTCTAAAAAAGGTTCTTTGGCAATTTCCACTCTGAATATAAGTTTTGATACTTCTTCTTTCAGTCCACCGATCAAATCTTCAAACATATCATAGGCTTCTTTCTTATATTCGATTAAAGGATCTCTCTGTCCATAACCCCTTAGGCCAATTCCTTCCTTCAAGGAATCCATACTGTAGAGATGGTCTTTCCACTCTGAGTCCAAGGTATGCAGGAGAATCCTTCTTTCCAATTCACGCATTATTTCCCCGGTCAACCTTGCCTCTTTTCTTGCGTAGGCCTCTTCTACTTTCTGAAATATTATGTTCTTTATCTCTTCATGTTTGTGAACACCCTCCAGCGAATGATAAGACAAATTGATCGGGAATACTTGATTTACCCTTTTACTTAGACTCTTAATATCCCAATCCTCAGGTCTAATTTTATCATCAACAGAGGAGGATACAAGTTGTCCAACAGCATCCTCTATCATTTCCAGGACAACCCCCTTTAGACTCTTTCCTTCTAAAACACGCCTTCTCTCCTGATAGACTACCTCTCTTTGTTTATTCATTACATCGTCATATTCTAGGAGTTGTTTCCTTATATCGAAGTTTCTTCTTTCAACCTGTCGCTGTGCTCTTTCTAGGGCCTTAGTCACCCAGGGATGTTCAATGGGTTGGTCCTGGGGAATCTTCAGTCTTTCCATAACAGAACCAATTCTCTCTGAACCAAAAATGCGCATCAATTCATCCTGAAGGGAAACGTAAAACTGAGCTGTTCCCGGGGCTCCTTGTCGCCCACTTCTCCCTCTCAGTTGATTATCTATTCTACGCGACTCATGGCGTTCTGTGCCAATAACGAATAAACCTCCCAGTTTTTCCACCCCTTCCTCTAATTTGATATCTGTCCCCCTGCCCGCCATATTAGTGGCGATAGTTACTGCTCGTCTATGCCCTGCTTCAGCTACGATTTGAGCTTCTCTTTCATGATACTTAGCGTTAAGAACAGTATGGGGAATCCCTTTTTCTCTAAGCATTCTGCTTAGATGTTCAGATCTTTCTACCGACCTGGTGCCTACCAGAACCGGTCTTTCTTTTCGGTAAAGTTCTTCTAGTTCTTTTATTACAGCTTCAAACTTAGCTTTTTCCGTCTGATATACTCTGTCCGAGAGTTCTTCTCTAATAGCAGGTCGATGGGTAGGAATAACTGCCACCTCAAGGTTATATATCTTCTTAAATTCATCTTCTTCTGTGATTGCTGTTCCCGTCATTCCAGCTAATTTATTGTACATTCTAAAGTAATTCTGTAGAGTAATAGTAGCCATAGTTTGATTTTCATTCCTTATGGTTACTCTCTCTTTTGCCTCCACTGCCTGGTGCAGACCGTCACTCCAACGTCTTCCCGGCATCAACCTCCCGGTAAACTCATCTATAATTACTATCTCCTCCCTACCGTTCTCACCCTTCTTTAGATAATCTCTATCTCGTTCATAAAACTCATGAGCTCGGATAGCCTGATTGATGTGCGTAGCTAGCACAGTTCCCCAGCGAGGATCGGGTTGATAGATATCCTTTACCCCCAGTAGTTGCTCTACTTTGTCGGTGCCTCTCTGAGTAAGAGCTACTGTGCGGTCTTTTTCATTTATTTTGTAGTCACAATCCTCATCTTCATCCTCTTGTATCCCTCTTTTCACTCTATCCTCTTCTATCCCTCTTTTCAAACGAGGCACTATCCTATCAATTTTAGAGTAAAGGTCGGTAGATTTTTCTGCCCGCCCAGAAATGATTAGAGGAGTCCGGGCTTCATCAACCAAAATTGAGTCAACTTCATCTACGATGGTATAATTGAACCCCCTTTGCACCTGTTCTTTCACGCTAAGAGCCATATTATCTCTGAGATAATCAAAACCAAACTCATTATTGGTGCCATAAGTGATGTCGGAACCGTAGGATTGACGTCTCTCTGCACTATTCATCTGGTTTTGAATAACTCCTACTGAAAATCCCAGAAATTCATATACTGGCCCCATCCAATCCCTATCTCTTCTGGCTAGATAATCATTCACTGTAACTATATGCACTCCTTTGCCACTTAGAGCATTCAAGCAAGCAGATAGGGTAGCCGCCAATGTCTTTCCTTCACCATTTGCCATCTCAGCTATTTTCCCCTGGTGAAGAACTATTCCCCCTATTAGCTGCTCATCATAATGACGCAAGCCTATAGCCCTTTTAGCTGCTTCTCGGACTATAGCGAACGCCTCCGGTAGAATATCATAGAGAAGCTCATCTAATTGTCTTGCTTTCTCCTGAAGGTGAATTTTCGCTCGCTCTTTTTCAATTTCTGGAAGCCCAAGAATTTCGTTCTCCAACTGGCCAATTTCGACACCAAGAGGTTTTACTCTTCCTCTAAACTCATCCATTTTTCTTTGAAGAACTTTATCGGAAAGCTTACTTGTTTTCTTTTCCAGCCCGTTAATCTTGTTGACCAGGGGCATAAGCTTTTTAATGTTCCTTTCCTGTTGTGTACCAAAAACTCTGGTAAAGATATTACCCATTATCTTTTCATGTCTCCTTTATCTATGGTGAATCGTATATCGTATTGCGTATATCGTATATTGTATTGCGCAATACGCATCACGCACGACGCATCACGCACGACGCATCACGAATCTTGATTCACTATTCACGATTTGGTCCAGGAAAACCTCAGGACAATTTCTTCCGTCGCTGTTTTTCGTTGCTGGTTGCTCGTTGCTAGTCGCTCGTAAGAAAAAATCTTAAAACCCTTGAAGTAATGCTATTGACGGAATACAATTTATGCACTTCTTTCTTTTCCCCTCGGGAAGGGGGAATACAAGCGACTAGCGACAAGCAACGAGCAACGGATTTCAAGGAAT
>CAZQMG010000035.1:0-6920 GCA_964594375.1 uncultured Clostridia bacterium
TATAATGAACTTTTTTCATTTATTCGGATGCTATAGTTCCATTGTCATTCTCGACCTCCGAGAACACGGACTTCTTTTGGAATAGCCTGTGCGTATTCTATAATAAAAAGGAGGGATGTCAAAAACTAATTAGATGATTCTGAACTAAGGTTTTGAACTTGAGTATTACTCTAAGAAATATAACTTTAAGGTTGGCCCATGCTCAGCTTTGATCAAAACTCTAATGCTTAGAAAGAAACTAAAAAAGGGTGAAGCTATCAAGATTTTCGAAAGGATAGGAAATAGAAGAAACTGGATTGGAAGACCAATTTATCAGTATGGGAAAGAAAGGCTTTGAGGTCATCATTTACTATAGTGCCTGCTAGAGTCACTCTTCTCTTATCTTAACTGAACGGATATGTTCAGTATAGGGCCCTTCACTTGAAGCAAGGTTGGTGATGTCAGAACTCATTAACTTCAATGCTTCTTTAGAAAGAGATTGGTAGGTCATATTTTTAAGGAATGTCTCCACAGAAAGTCCAGAGAATCTTCTGGCTGAGCCTCCTGTAGGCAAAATGTGGTTGGTTCCGCTTAAATAATCGGCGGCAGCCACCGGTGAGTAGTCGCCCAGGAAGACCGAACCAGCATTCTTTATATTCTTGAAAACATCATCAGGGTTTTTGGTCATTATTTCCAGGTGTTCCGGGGCAAAGTCATTAGCAAACTGAATAGCCTCATTTAGAGTATCAGTGATGAGGATAACCCCATAATCAGCTAAAGACTTTTCAATAAAAGTCTTTCTCAAGCAGTGGCTAACTTCACCTTTTAAATATTTATAAACTCTTTCGGCTAATTGTTCTGAGGTGGTTATGAGGATAGCACAGTTGTCCTCGGCATGTTCAGTCTGGGAGAGGATATCCCTGGCAATATACTCATAATTAGCTGAATCATCAGCAATAATGAGAATTTCGCTGGGTCCAGCCGGAGAATCTATAGCTATCTTACCTAGACTAAAAAGATAAGCCTTAGCCGCCTGAACATAAGCATTACCTGGTCCCACTACGATGTCAACTTGAGGAATAGTGGATGTCCCGTAAGCTAAAGCGGCGATGGCCTGCACTCCCCCTATATTGAACATCAAATCAGCTCCGGCTATATCAGCTGCTACCATAATAGCATCAGCCATCTCTTTTTCTAAAGAAGGAGGGCTGACTACAATTATATTTTTTACTGCGGCTATTTTTGCCGGGACTATGGCCATTATAGCAGTAGAAGGATAGCTGGCTCTGCCTCCCGGAACATACATCCCCGCTCTTTCAATAGGGATAAACCTCTGCCCTAATTTATAGTGGGCTTCTTTCTTATCAAGAAAGAATTTATCAATAGACCAATCCTCTCTTCTCTGAGGCTGGTGAAAGTCCCACACCTGCTGGTGCATTTTCTTTAGGGACACAATCAGCTCAGGGCTAACTTTCTCATAAGCAGCCTTCACTCTTTTCTGGCTAACCTGGAAGTCTTTCGGAGTTAAATCAACTCCATCAAATTGAGCGGTGAATTTGGCTACTGCCGCATCGCCTCTCTTTTCCACTTCCTTTACTATAGGAATAATGGCAGAAAGGATACTCTCTGTTTTTACAGCTGCTCTTCTTAAGACTCTCTGGTACTCATCTTTATCTAAATCTCTTAATCTCTGAGGTTGTCTCACTGAAGTAGTTCCTCTACTTTTCCCAGTACTTTTGCTTCTTTTATCTCGGTTAGTCTTACTCTGATAAATTTATTATATAGGGATTTCCTTTTTCCCCTCACCTTAATCCTCTCCCCATGGGGGAGAGGGAAGGGTGAGGGAGTAAGTTTACTCTTGAACTCTTCTTTTCCTGGAAAGAGAACCCGAATATAATTTTCTGTATAGCCAAAAAGTAATCCACTTTCAGTATCTGGTTGGTCTTCTGCCAAAACCGTTAAGGTCTTACCTAAGAATTGAGAGGCGAAATCCTGAGAAAGCTTATTCCCTAAATCTCTCAGTAACTTACTTCTCTCTTTCTTTACCTTTTCTTCTATGCGAGGTTTGATGGAATAAGCCCTGGTCCCCTTGCGGGGAGAGAACCTGAATATGTGGAGTCGACTAAACTTCATTTCCTGTAAAAAATGATAAGTATTACTAAAATTTGATTCTTCCTCTCCTGGAAAACCAACCATAACGTCACTGGTTATAGCTACAGACGGAATTTTCTCCCTCACTTTTCTTAGTAGTCTCCTGTACTCTTCCAGGGTATATCTCCTTCCCATTTTCTTAAGAATTTCTGCATCTCCGCTCTGTAGAGGAAGGTGAAGGTGAGGACATATCCAGGAAGATTGAGCTATGAAATCTATCAGCTCCATAGAAAGAAGATGAGGTTCTAGAGAACTTAGCCTTATTCTTATCTTTTCTTTTAGGCATTCTGCTTTCTTTAAAAGATTCACCAACTTCACTTGAGGATTTAGGTCAGTCCCGTACAGCCCCAGATTGACTCCTGTTAAAACTATCTCTTTGAATCCTTGTTCAGCCAGACCTTCCATCTCCCGGATGACTTCAGACAAAGAACGACTACGGATTTCCTTTCCTCGCACATAGGGAATTATGCAATAAGTACAGAATTGATTACATCCATCCTCTACCTTAACGAAAGCTCTATTGTGAGCATTAAAATTTCCAATATAAGTTTGTTTCTCCTGATGATTTTTTCCATTTCCATTGATTATATTGCCTATATTTGATTTTTCTTTATTTCCTACCACTAAATCAATCCAGGGAAACATCTCCCTTAGCTTTTCTTTTTCCGCTTCAGCATAACAACCAGTAACTACCAGTAAAGATGACCTGTTTTTAGCTTTTTTGATTAACTCAATAGATTTTTGAGCTGCCTTCTCAGTTACACTACAGGTATTGATTATATATAGCCCTGCTTTTTCTCCAAAAGAAACCGGGTTGAAACCGGATTTCTCTAGCTGCTCCCGTATTAACTCTGTTTCGTATTGATTTACCTTACAACCCAGAGTGGCCAAAGCTACCTTATTCATTGATAAAAACCAACTTTCAATAATAAATTTTCTCCGGCGAGAAAAGAAGTACGTTCCTTCTTGTCATTGTGAGGAGCGATAGCGACGTGGCAATCAATTTGTAGCGGTCGGATTCATCCGACAATTGTGCCATTAATGGCACCGCTACTCGCAATGGCACGGGGTTCACTGGTTTACGAAAAAAAAGAAAAAGAGAATGACACGGGGTTTACTGTTATGAGCCGACTGTGCGCCCTAAAATTTTTTTCACGATATGCGATATACGCAATACGAGATTGTCCGAGGCACCTTTCATTAATCCCCAAAAATCTGTCTAACTTTATTGAAGAAATCTCTAGCTTTTGGCTGACCGTTTCCTCGCCCCACTTCCTCAAGTCTCTTAAGAAGTTGTTTCTCTTCGGCTGATAAGTTTACCGGTGTCTCTATAATTACCCTTACCCATTGATCTCCTCTTCCTGAGGAATGTAAATGGGGGATACCCATTTTCCGTAGACGAAATATTTTATTGGTCTGGGTTCCAGGAGGAACTTTCAGCCTTGCTCTACCGTTTAAAGTGGGTACCCTGATTTCTCCTCCTAAAGCAGCCTGGGTGAAAGTAATAGGAATCTCACAGATGACAGTATCTCCTTCTCTCTTGAATATGGGATGGGGTCCTACCCGAATAGCAATATAAAGGTCTCCCGTCGGACCTCCCCTTAAACCGGCCTCTCCCTGGCCTGTTAGTCTAAGATGAGACCCATTATCTATCCCGGCCGGTATTTTGACTTTAACCCGGCGAGCTCTGCGCACTCTTCCCGAGCCGCGACATTCTTTGCAAGAGTCTTTGATAATAGTACCTCTTCCATGACACTGAGTACAGGTTCTAGACATAGAGAAAAACCCTTGCGAAACAGCTATAGAACCTGTTCCTCCGCAACTAGGACAGGTTTGAGGACTAGAACCGGGTTTAACGCCACTCCCCCTGCAACTAGAACAGATTTCATAGCGGGGAACCTGGATTTCTTTTTCTGTCCCGAAAGCAGCCTCCTTAAAGGTAATCTCTAGATTATACTGAAGGTCTGAGCCTGGTTGACTTCCTCTGGGAGAGGCTCTGCCACCAAAGAAATTATCGAAAATATCGCCACCAGAGGAGTATCGCCGCCCGAAGACCTCATCGAAAATCTTGAAGGGATCAAAATCGAACCCAGTGAATCCCCCACCTCCTGCCCCTACATCAGCCTGTAATCCTGCGTGTCCATATTCGTCATAGATTTTTCTCTTTTCTCCATCAGAAAGAATCTTATATGCTTCAGATACTTCCTTGAATTTCTCTTCTGCCTCTTTAGAATTTTCCCGATTTTTATCGGGGTGATATTTAATAGCCAGACGACGATAAGCTTTTTTTATATCTTCAGAAGAAGCATTACGCGAAATACCCAATGTCTCATAATAATCTCTTTTTGCCATTAAATCTAATCCTCTTTGGACGAGCGCTGCCCAAGATACGCCTCGCTACGCTCGGCATATCTCGTATCTCGTTGTTCGTATCTCGTATCTCGCCCCCCGCCCTTTTCTCTTAGGGAGAAAGAACTTTTCTTTTTACCGTACTACCATTCATATGCCTTTTAAGCTCTTTTTCTTGGTTTTCGAGCGACGAGCAACAAGCAACGAGCGACAATTTCCGGTTTACCATATCCTACTTTTCTACCTCGTAGTCAGCATCAGTCACATCTTCGCCTTCTTTTCCTTTCTTCTCTTGAGCTTTTTCGCTTTTCTCTTGAGTCTGTTCTCCTCCCCCGGCTTCCTGCCCAGCGGCTTGCTGATATACGGCCTGACCTAGCTTTTGAGAGACCTCGCCCAGTTTCTTTATCTTTTCTCTTACTTCATCCGGGGTTCCGGTATCTTTGACCTTTTTCAGTTCCTCTAGGGTGTCCTGTATACTCTTTTTCTCATCATCACTGATTTTATCCCCATGGTCTTTAAGAGCTTTTTCTGTAGCATATATTATATTATCGGCCTCATTTTGCACCTCGATTTTTTCTCTTTTCTTTTTGTCTTCCTCAGCGTGTGCTTCAGCTTCATTGACCATTTTGTCTCTTTCTTCTTCAGACAAAGCCCCTGATTCCCGAATGGTAATCTCTTGCTCTTTACCGGTGCCTTTATCTTTGGCTTTGACACTGACAATCCCATTAGCGTCTATATCAAAGGTAACTTCTATCTGGGGAACACCGCGAGGAGCAGGAGCAATTCCCATAAGCTGGAATCTTCCCAAAGTTCTATTGTCAGGAACCATAGCCCTCTCGCCTTGCAGAACATGGATATCCACTGCTGTTTGACTATCAGCAGCGGTAGTAAAAATCTTACTCTCCTTAGTAGGAATGGTGGTATTTCTCTCAATGAGCTTGGTAAACACTCCTCCCAGAGTCTCTATTCCCATAGAAAGAGGGGTGACATCCAGTAGGAGAATACCCTTTTCTATATCTCCACTCAGCACTCCTGCCTGGATAGCTGCTCCTGCTGCCACCACTTCATCTGGATTCACTCCCTTGTGTGGCTCTCTTCCAAATAGTTTCTTCACTGCTTCCTGAACCTTAGGCATCCTCGTTTGCCCACCTACCAAAACTACCTCTTTAATATCGGATGCCTTCAATTTAGCATCTTTAAGAGCTTGTTCACAGGGCTTCAGGGTACGATTAATCAAATCATCAGTTAGTTGTTCCAGTTTAGCTCGAGTAAGGGTCATAGTCAGGTGTTTAGGCCCGCTCTGGTCAGCAGTAATGAAGGGAAGATTTATCTGGGTCTCCAGGCTGGAGGAAAGCTCACATTTAGCCTTTTCTGCTGCTTCCCTCAGTCTTTGTAGAGCCATTCTATCCTCTCTTAAGTCTATACCGTTTTCCTTTTTAAAGTTTTCCGCTATCCAGTTGACGACTTGCTGGTCAAAGTCATCTCCCCCTAAGTAAGTATCTCCGTTGGTAGAAAGAACTTCCACTACATACTCTTCGGTTTTATCCTTTTCGTCTTTATGCTTTCCCACGTCCAGAATAGAAATATCAAAAGTCCCTCCTCCCAAATCATAAACAGCAATCTTTCGCTCTTCCTTTTTTTCCAATCCGTAAGCCATCGCTGCCGCTGTAGGCTCGTTAACAATACGCTCTACTTTTAACCCAGCAATAGCTCCCGCATCCTTAGTAGCCTGGCGTTGACTATCACTGAAATAAGCAGGAACAGTAATTACAGCTCGCTCCACCTTTTCTCCCAGATACTGTTCGGCTGTCTGCTTCATCTTTTGTAAAATCCTGGCTGAAATTTCTTGTGGCAGAAACTCTCCCTTGCTTACCTTTACTTTCACCCTGCCTTCAGAATCTTCAACCAACTGGTAAGAAATTTTCTTTCTTGCCTCTTTTGTCGCTTCTTCCTTGTATTTACGACCCATAAGCCTCTTAATGGAATTAATAGTATTCTGAGAGTTAGTCACTGCCTGCCTTTTAGCTAATTCACCTACTAACATCTCTCCCTTTTCAGTAAAAGCGACTGTGGAAGGAGTGGTACGAGACCCCTCCTGGTTGGCAATTACCGTCGGCTCTTCTCCCTCCATCACCGCTACACAGGAGTTAGTGGTACCTAAATCAATACCGATCATTTTCTGACTCGCTTTTTTATTCATTAAATAACCTCCTTCATTATCTAGTTCATAGTTCATTGACCTGCTAGCCCGTTAGTTAATTGGTTAAATGGTTAATTTTCCCCTCACCCCAAAGAGGAGAGAGCACTACTCACCGATTAACCACTCACCACTTACCATCTTATTGTTTTTGTCGATGAACAATGAACTTATCTCTTACTATCTTTATCACTCCTTTTATTCACTTTAACCATAGTTGGTCTTAAAACTCTATCCTTTAACT
>CAZQMG010000035.1:7020-16624 GCA_964594375.1 uncultured Clostridia bacterium
TCACTCCTTTTATTCACTTTAACCATAGTTGGTCTTAAAACTCTATCCTTTAACTTATAACCTTTCCTCATCTCCTCCACTATTATATTATCGGGATACTCATCCAATTCTACCTTCATAATAGCTTCATGTAAATAAGGATCGAAAGGTTCTCCTTTGGCCCTAATCTGTTCAAGCCCTTGCTTTTCTAAAGTATTCTTTAATTGATTAAATATTATTTCTACTCCTTGAACAAAATTAGTGATGTCTTCTTTCCCCTTTACCATATCCAATGCTCTTTCTAAATCATCTACAATAGAAAGAAACTGCTTGATTAAATCTTCGCTGAATAGAGTTATTTTCCTTCCCTGCTCCTTTAGGTTACGTTTTTTATAATTATCAAATTCTGCTTTTAACCTTTTTAAATAATCCAAATACTGGTCGGCTTCTTTGTCTATTGATTCAAGTTCCTTTTGCTGCTCCTTAAATTCTTTTCTAAAAGAAGAAAGCTCCTTTTGAATTTTCAATAACTGCTTCTCTTTCCCCTGAAACTTATCTCTGAAATCCAAATACTTTTTTTTATAACTTGTTCTTCTCTTTTTTTCTTTACTTTCATCTAATCCCATAGTTAACCTCTCTCGATATTATTTTAAACTTGAATTCGGCAATCTTCATTGGTTTTAGAGAACAGTTTCCTTAAATTCTAGAGCGTGTCGAGATTGTCTTGAGATTGCGCAGTTTATCCCGAGCAGTATATTTCACTTCGTTCGCTTTTCGTATTTAGTATTGTGTATTTCGTATTGCGCAATACGCATCACGCACGACGCATCACGACTACGGGCCTTGCCTCGCAATGACATTACCTGCCAAATCTGCGTTTAACTTACTTCAGGAGAATATCTTCTATACCTCACTTTCTTGGCCAGCTCCTCTATCCTCTCCAACGAAAGAGTCTCTTCTCTTCCTTTTTCGACGCTGGCTGCACCAGCAGCTACTCCCAGAGAAGCCATCTCTTCTAAACCCGTTCCTCTCAATAACCCTACTGCAAAACCTGCTACTAACGCATCTCCAGCTCCAACTGGATTTAAGGTCTTTATAGAAGGAGGAGTCAGTATTATAACTTCCCTCTTCTTTACCACCAGAACCTCTCCTTTACCTCCAGAGACAACTACTAATTTAACATATCTTCTGACCAGGGACCGTCCCATCTCAACCAACTCCTCTAGTCTGCTCAGGTGTCCTCCTGTCAGTTCCTCCATCTCCTCTCTGTTGGCTTTAAGCATAAACGGTTTTGCCTGGAGTCCCTTTTTCAAAGCTTCTCCCCGGGTATCTAGAATAGAAATAATCCTATTATTATAACTCAGAATTAACTTAATTAAGGAATCATAAATACCTTCCCCTACCCCTCTGGGAATGCTGCCAGAAAAAACTACTATCTTCGCTCTTCCTACCAGGCTTTTGAGTTTTTCCTTAAGATTTTTTATCTCCGGGTAGGAAATCAGAGGACCCTCTTCCACTAGATGAGTCTTCTTGTCACTTACTGGATCCAGGATGGTCAGATTGAGCCGACTTTCCTCTTTTATGAATACAAAATCTGTATCTATGTTTTCTTTATCTAGATTTCGCTTTATAATCCCTCCCTGACTTCCTCCTAGCCAGCCAGTAGCTAAAGTCCTCTCCCCCAGAGTTTTAACTACACGAGAGACATTTATTCCTTTACCACCAGCTATCCTTATCCTCTCTTTTCCTATTAGATTTACTTTTCCCGGCCGAAAACTAGCTACATTTACTACCCGGTCCAAAGCGGGATTGAGAGTAACAGTAAGGATCATTTTTGTCTTCTAATTATATAAAAAACCATTGTATTGTCAATTCACCAATTTCTTCAGTAAGGCTAGTGTCTTCTTCACTCCTTCCCGCTGGTTACCCTTGCCCTCAAACTCTATTGATAAATATCCGTCAAAACCACTGTCTTTTAAGATATTGAGACACCTTTCTACATCAATAGTTGTCTCTTTCCCTTCTTCATCAAAATCATAAGTCTTCACATGAGCCAGAAAAGCGTATTTCGCAATCTTAGCTATCCCTTGGTACCTGATTTCAGGAGCAAAATTGCCAAAATCTGGACAGGCACCAAAGTGAGCTGAACCTACAGTTTCAATAATACGAACAATATTATCAGGATTAGCGGAAGGACCTCCATGGTTTTCAATGACTAAACCCACCCCCACCTTCTCTCCCTCCTCTACTAGCTCTTTATAGCTATCTATAATTCTTCTCAGCATAGCATCGTCTATAGGTTCTCCTTTGCCCGCATTTATTCTAATAAAAGGAGAACCCATCCGTTTAGCTATAGAAAACCACTCCTTAAGAGCTTCTATATCTTTTTCTCGCTTCTCATCATCGGGATTAGCTATATTACCCAAATCAACTGGTATATTAACCAGCTTCATTCCTCTCTCAGAAAGAGTCTCTTTCAACTCATCCAGATATCCTACTTCTCTTGAAGCAAAGAAAGGTGAGTTCAATTCTACCGCCTTCACTCCAAATTCCTCCTGGCAAATACGGGGAAATTCAATCAAGGGAGTTAACTCTGGAATTTCCCGATGAAGACTCCATGATGCCACAGCTATTTCCATATCCTTCTCCTTTTGAATATTTTTTTGACACCGCCAATATTTTTCTTATTTTGCTAGTTAGGCAAGGAATTAATCTTTATTTCTTTCCCCTCCTCTGCTGATTGGTAAATGGCATCAATTATTCTGGCTACATTAAGAGCTTCCGCAGGGGTGGTGATAGGGTTTTTTCTTTGTTTGATACAGTCAATGAAGTGCTCCACTTCTTTGTGGAAGGCATCTTCCTTTAAAGAAAGGACAGGGGTAATATCATATAACCTACCTTGTCTTCCTTTAAATATCTTTAGTCTTCCATAAAGAGGATCGCCTTCACAAAAGCTAATCTTCGCTCCTCCTTTAGTGCCAAAGAGAGAAAGAATTCCTTCAGTTTCCGAATTTCCTGCCCAACTTGTCTCCAGAAAGAGAGTAGCTCCATTGTTAAATTTAACGAAGCTACTGGTCAGATCCTCTACATCAAAGTTATAATTGAATTTATCTCCTTTTAGAGTACTGGCAGGAGGCCAACCAGCGGAGACAGCCTCATTTCTAAACTTGGCATAGGTTGAACCAACAGCACTTAGGGGAGTAGGATTTCCCATTAGCCAAAGAGATAAATCAAGTATATGCACTCCAATATCAATCAGAGATCCCCCTCCGCTCATTTCCTTCGAGGTAAACCAGGAGCCAGCGGTGGGTATTCCTCTTCTTCTTAAATAAGACGCCTTGGCATAATAAATCTCTCCCAGCTCCCTCTGATCAATAAACTCTTTCAGAATTTGCGAGATACTCATAAATCTTCTCATATAAGCAATCATACAGATCTTATTATTTGTCTTCTCTGTCTCTTTAAAAATTTCCTCTGCTTCTCTAGCATTTAGACAAAGAGGTTTTTCACAAAGCACATTCTTCCCCGCTCGGAGAGAAGCAATAACCTGTTCTTGATGAAAAAAGTTAGGAGTACAAATACTCACTGCCTCAATTTCATTTAATTCTAATAAATCTTTGTAATCAGTAAAATAAGTTTCGATATTGGACTTTCTTGCCACAGCTTCAGCCTTTTCCCTGTTTGAGTCACTGAGAGCCACTATTCTTACTCCATCTATCTTTTGATAACTGGGAATATGTCCCAGTTGAGCAATGGCACCTACTCCGATAATTCCTACTTTTATCATCTCCATCTCCTATATTTACCTGAGAAACATCTCAGGATAATTTTCTTTCCTCTAATTTAATCAGTTTGAAGTCTATCAACGACATCCTGTTCTGTCAACTTGCACCCTTCCAGAGATATTGTAGTTTGACAAAGGCCTCTTTCTAATATAGGCTAACTCCATGCAAGAGGCAATGTTCTACAAAAAGTTAGAAAATAAGAAAGTAGAGTGTAAATTATGCGCTCATTCTTGTCAAATATCAAGTGGCAGACGAGGAATCTGTAGGGTAAGAGAGAATAGAGAAGGAATCCTTTATAGTCTCGTTTATGGAAAGGCAATATCCTCAGCCATAGACCCCATAGAAAAAAAACCTCTTTACCACTTTTACCCTGGCTCAAACGCTTTCTCGGTGGCGACGGTAGGATGTAACTTTCGCTGCTTGAACTGCCAGAATAGCAGTATCTCTCAATTACCCAGAGAAAGGAGAGAAATCCCGGGAGAAGAGCTCTCTGCTCAGTCAATTGTCTTTGAGGCTAAAAGATATAAGTGTGAAATCATTGCTTATACTTACACAGAACCTACTGTTTTCTTTGAGTATGCTTATAATACCTCAAAATTAGCTCAAAAAGAGGGAATAAAAAATGTCTTTGTCACTAATGGATATATCAGCCAAGAAGCTCTAACAAAAATAAACCCTTATTTAGATGCAGCTAATGTGGACCTTAAATCCTTCCGGGAAGATTTCTATAAAAAGGTATGTGGAGCCGAACTGGAACCTGTTCTCAAAACTCTAAAACTTATGAAGAAACTGGGAATCTGGTTGGAAGTAACCACCTTGATTATACCTACTTTAAATGACTCCGATGAGGAGCTAAAAGAAATAGCCGCATTTATCCTGGCCTTAGGAGAAGAGACCCCCTGGCATCTTAGTCGCTTTTATCCCAGTTATAAATTAAGAAAGCCTCCTCCCACTCCCCTGGAGACTATCCATCGAGCCCGTGAGATTGGCCTAAAGGTTGGATTAAGATATGTTTATGCGGGGAATGTTCCTGGAGATGAAGGGGAAAATACCTACTGCTACCAGTGTGGTAGACTATTGATTCGTCGCTATGGTTATCAAATAAAAGAATCAAATCTTGAAGAAGGTAGATGTAAATATTGTCGAGTTAAAATCGACGGAGTAAGGATGAGAAGATGAATTACCTGGTGAATATTGGGCTAGAAGTTCATGCAGAGCTTTTAACGCAAAGCAAACTTTTTTGCGGTTGTAGCACCAAATTTGGAATGCCCCCTAATACTCAGACCTGTCCGGTATGCCTTGGTCTCCCCGGGGTACTTCCTGTAATCAACGTAAAGGCAGTAAAATACGCTATTTCTACTGCTTTGGCTTTACACTGCAAAATTAACCAACTCTGTAGATTTGCCAGAAAGAACTACTATTATCCGGACCTACCTAAAAACTATCAAATCTCTCAATATGAAGAGCCTTTAGCCAGAAATGGATATTTGGAATTTGAAGTGGAGAATAAGCTAATAAAAGTAGATATCGAGCGTATTCACCTGGAGGAAGATGCCGGTAAACTTATTCACGGGGAAAATAAAGGAAGTATGAAAGAAAAAGAGCTTAGTTTTGTGGATTACAATCGTACTGGCATCCCCTTAATGGAGATTGTGAGTTCTCCTGCCATATCTTCACCACAAGAAGCATATCAATACCTCACTGACCTTAAAAGAATTCTTAAGTATTTGCGGGTGAGCGACTGCAATATGGAAGAAGGGTCTTTGAGATGCGATGCCAACATTTCCCTGGCTCCTAAAGGGGAAAGAATGGGAACAAAAGCAGAACTTAAAAATATGAACTCCTTTAAAGAAATAAGAGAAGGGCTGACCGCAGAAATAAAAAGACAGTCCCATCTTTTGGATAAAGGAGAAAAAATAATCCAGGAAACCAGACTGTGGGATGCTGAAAAAAGAAGGACCCGTTCTATGAGGAGCAAAGAAGAGGCTCATGACTACCGCTATTTTCCTGAACCAGACCTTTTACCTCTGGAGATAGATAGAAAATGGCAGCAAGAAGTGAAGGCAAAAATTCCTGAAATGCCTCAAGAACGCTGCCAGAGATTTATTATAAAATATGGACTCCCCCCCTATGATGCCGGTGTCCTCACCGAATCACGGAATTTAGCTGACTATTTTGAAGAGTGTTTAAAGAGTTTTCCCTATTACAAGCAAGTTAGTAACTGGATAATGGGAGAGTTTCTGCGCCTGGTTAAAAAAGAAAATGTAGCTATAGACAAAGTAAAAGTCACTCCAGCACAAACGGGTGAACTCTTAAATTATCTTAAAAAAGGGACAGTCAGCGGAAAACTGGCCAAGCTTATCTTCCAGGAAATGTTCAAAACAGGCAAAGAGGCTGAAGAAATAATTGAAACTGGTGGATTAAAGCAAATCACTGATGAGACAAGTCTGGAAAAAGTAGTAGGGGAAGTATTAAAAGAAAACCCTCAGGGAGTCCAGGACTTCAAGGCTGGTAAGGAAAAAGCCCTGGGATATCTGGTAGGACAGATAATGAAAAAAACAAAAGGTAAGGCCAACCCTCAATTAGTCAATAGATTCTTGAGAGAGAAAATAAGTAACCTATCCCAATGAAATCTTCGATTATAATCGAAATTATTTGACAAGAGTTTGAAAATCTGTTATACTTACTAACAGAAAAACAGCAAAATGAAAAATTTGCCTGTCAGGAGGTACCTTGAAATGAAAAAAAGAGCGGTTGTATCAGAACGTGGTACTATAACTATACCTGAGTCAATCAGGAAGATAGCCAATATACATCCGGGAGATCTAATCGAATTTGAACCATACAAGGATGATATCATTTTGAGGCGGCTACTCGTCACCAGAGCTGAGGAAGAGAAGTTTATGAGCGATGACGAATGGGATAAGTTTGAGAAAATGGTAAAACAACAGCTAAAGAATGGTGAATATACTGGCTATACTGATTTCGAAAAAGCAAAAGAACATTCCCGAAGACTAAGAAAATAAATTATGCGTCTAAATTATCTTAAGTCATACGATAGATTATTTAAAAAATTAACTTCCCCCCAACAAGAAAATGCTATAAAGGCTATTGACGCTTTAATCGAGTTTATTAAGACAGGTAAGAAACCTCAAGGGTTAGGCCTAAAAAAAGTTCGAAGCGATTATTGGGAAATAAGGCTAAGTGTAAAAAATAGAATAATCTTTGAATTTAAAAGCGATATAATGAATTTCGCCTTCGTTGGCAGCCACAATGAGGTTAAAAAGTTTTTAAAAGGAAAGGATTAATTGTAAAAATGTCAAAAATTAAGAAAATTGTTCTGGCTTATTCCGGGGGACTGGATACCTCAGTAATTCTTAATTGGCTTAAAGAAAAATATAGAGCAGAAGTAATAACCTATACTGCTAACCTGGGACAGGGGAAACCACTAGATTCTATAGAAGGCAAAGCTAAAAACACCGGTGCTAGCAAGGTCTATATTGAGGATTTAAGAAAAGAATTCTGCCTGAATTATGTTCTGCCAGCCTTAAAAGCAGGAGCAGTCTATGAAGGAAAGTATCCTCTAGCTACTGCTCTGGCTCGTCCTCTCATTACTGAGGGTTTGATAGAGATAGCGAAAAAGGAAAAAGCAGAGGCTATTGCCCATGGATGCTCGGGCAAAGGAAATGACCAGGTAAGATTTGAGGTAACGGCCAAAGCTCTAAATCCAGAGATTACCATCCTTGCTCCTCTGAGAGAATGGGAATTAAACTCAAGAGAAGAAGAAGTAAGATATGCTAAAGAGCATAATATCCCTTTAGAAATAAAAGAAGAATCTCCCTATTCTATTGATAGGAATCTATGGGGAGTAAGCATAGAATGCGGGCCATTGGAAGATATCGGGCAGGAACCACCGCCAGAAAGTTATCAAATCACCAGCTCTCCTCAGAATGCACCGAAAGAGCCAACTTATATTAATATCACCTTTAAAGAGGGTGTGCCCTGCCGACTAAATGGAAAAGAATATGAACTGGTTAGTTTGATAGAAAAGCTAAATTTAGTGGGAGGAAAAAACGCTGTGGGGCGGATAGACCTCATAGAAAATAGACTTATTGGTATAAAGTCAAGGGAGATTTATGAGGCACCGGCAGCGGTGATTCTTCACTATGCTCATCGAGAGCTGGAAAGATTAACTCTAGACAAGGATACCTTCCGTTTCAAAGAAATTATTGCTCAAAAATATTCTGAGCTTGTCTATGATGGGCTATGGCATTCTCCCCTTCGCCAAGCTCTGGATGGTTTTGTTAACCAAACTCAGAGATTTGTCAGTGGAGAGGTAAAACTTAAACTCTATAAGGGAAACTGTACAGTAGTGGGAAGAAAATCCCCTTACTCTTTATATGAAAAAAAACTGGCTACCTATAGTGAAGAAGATACTTTTGACCAAAAAGCCTCGCAAGGATTCATTCATATCTGGAGCCTACCTCTAAAAACAATATCTAAGACACAAAGAAGGGAGGAAAAAAAGTGATTTCTCGTTATGCTCTCCCTCAAATGAGGGAAATATGGCAAGAAGAAGAAAAATTCTCCCTCTGGCTTAAGCTCGAAATACTTGCTTGTGAGGCTTGGGCAAAACTGGGCAGAATTCCTCCTCAGGCATTAGACACTATCAAGAAAAAGGCAAATTTCGATGTTAAACGGATAAAAGAGCTCGAAGATGAGGTAAAACATGATGTGATAGCTTTTCTCACCAATGTTGCCGAGTATGTAGGCCCTGCCTCTCGCTATATCCATCTAGGACTTACCTCTTCTGACCTGCTGGATACCACCCTGGCTCTCCAGATGAAAATGGCTTCTCAAATAATCCTTGAGAACCTGGACAAACTAATTGAAATACTAAAGGAAAAAGCTGCCCAGAATAAAAATACTCTGATGATGGGAAGAACTCACGGTGTTCATGCTGAACCCATTAGCCTGGGATTGAAATTTGCTCTCTGGTACGAAGAGACAAAAAGAAATAAAGAGCGAATGATACAGGCTGACAAAAATATATCCTATGGCAAGCTCTCAGGGGCAGTAGGAACTTATGCTAATTTAGACCCCTTTGTAGAGGAGTATGTTTGTGAAAAACTGAATCTCACTCCCTGCCCGGTTTCCAGCCAGATAATCCAGCGAGACCGCCATGCCCAATATCTGTCTACCCTGGCCATTATTGCCTCTTCTCTGGATAAATTTGCTCTCCAGATTCGCCTTTTGCAGCGTACAGAAACGAGGGAACTGGAAGAGCCGTTTTCCCATAAACAAAAAGGGTCTTCAGCTATGCCTCACAAACGTAACCCTATAATCTGCGAGCGTATCTGTGGCCTGGCTCGTTTGATAAGAAGTAATAGCCAGGCAGCCCTGGAAAATATTGCTCTCTGGGAAGAAAGAGATATATCCCATTCCTCTGTAGAAAGAGTGATTATTCCTGATTCTACTATACTACTCGACTACATAATGGACAAATTCGCCCGGGTCCTGCAAAACGTTGCTATCTATCCTGAAAATATGAGGCGAAACATAGATAGAGCCGGAGAAATTTTCTTTTCCCAGAGGCTGCTGTTAGAATTAGTAGAAAAAGGACTCTCCCGAGAAGATGCTTACAGACTGGTACAAAAAGAAGCTATGAAATGCTGGCAAGAAAATGCTGACTTTAAACATCTAGTGAAGCATAATCCAGAAATAGGCAAGTACTTGAAAGAAAAGGAGCTCGACTCCATTTTTGATTTCCAATACTACCTTCGCTGGATTGACCACATCTTTCAAAGACTAGGAATCCCAGTAAGAAGTTCATAGTTCAT
>CAZQMG010000036.1:0-16556 GCA_964594375.1 uncultured Clostridia bacterium
GCGGGAGATACTCGTATGTATTTCGCTATTGCTTTTACTTGCATCAATAAACCCCTTTAAAGACAGCGTATAGCGGGTAGCGTTTAGCGTATAGGATGGAGCACCTCAAACCTTATTAAACGAAAAACCATAATTCATATCTTGTTCTTAGTTCATTGTTCATTGATTGAAGCCTTTAAACTGCAAACCATATTCATTTTGTCGATGAGCTATGAACCATGAACAATGAACTTATCCGCTATGGCTTTGCACTTTTCGCTTTATTACTTCTTATTTTCACTATCCGCTAAACGCTATACGCTGGTATTATTTCGCTGTTATAGTCCTCTTTGTATGCGCTCCATGATGACCGAATTTACGTGTAGGAGAAAATTCGCCTAATCGATGTCCAACCATATCTTCAGTAATATAGACATTACGAAAGTCTTTCCCATTATGGACAGCGAAGGTATAACCTACAAAATCAGGTGTAATCATAGACCGGCGCGACCAAGTTTTAATAGATTCCTTTTTGCCTTTCTTCATTTTTCCTATCTTCTTTAATAAAGAGGGCTCAATATAAAAACCTTTCTTCCTTGAACGTCCCATCCCTTCTTCTCCTTACTCTATTATTTCGTAGCTATTTAGCCTTATCATATTTCACCGCAGAGCACGCTGAGAATCTTATAGCGTAAAGCTAAAAACTAAAAGCGAAAAGCCATAATTCAAAACTTAAAACTCATTCTTCTTTCTTTTTAATTGGTCTTAGATTTTAAGTTTTAGTCTTACATTTTTAGTTTTACGTTATGGTTTTGCGTTTTTCGCTTTACGTTTTTAGCTATGAACTATTTCTTCTTTCTTCTTTGAACAATTAACTTATCAGAGGCCTGTCTCTTCTTTCGAGTTTTTTTCCCTTTAGTAGGTTGGCCCCAAGGAGTTACCGGGTGTCTTCCTGGACCACTACGACCTTCCCCTCCTCCGTGCGGATGGTCTACAGGATTCATTGCTGATCCCCGTACTCGAGGACGTCTACCTAACCACCTGGACCTACCAGCTTTACCGATAGTGATATTCTCATGTTCTAGATTTCCCACTTGACCCACAGTAGCATTGCATTCCAAATGAACTAACCTTATCTCTCTAGAAGGGAGTTTAATTTGAGCAAACTTTCCCTCTTTACTTAAAAGCTGAGCACTTGTCCCGGCAGCCCTGACTATCTGACCTCCCTTTCCTTTTTTTAATTCAATATTGCAAACAAGACTTCCTTCAGGGATTTCTCGTAAGGGAAGAGTATTCCCCTCTTTTATGGGAGCTTTCTCCCCCGAGATAATTTCATCCCCCACCTTCAACCTCAAGGGAGCAATGATATATCTTTTCTCTCCATCCTTATAGTGCAAGAGAGCGATTCTTGCCGAGCGATTAGGATCATATTCAATTGAGGCAACATAGGCTGGAATCCCTACTTTGTCTCTTTTGAAATCAATCAAACGATATCTTCTTTTTCCTCCTCCTCCTTTATGCCTGATACTGATTTTACCTTGATTATTTCTCCCCCCTTTTTTCACTAGACTAACCAACAGGCTCTTTTCTGGCTTTTTTCTAGTAATATTAGAAAAGTCAAATCCACTCCTGTGTCTTTTACCAGGAGAAGTAGGTTTATATTTCTTTACAGGCATTCTAGGCTCCTAAATCCTCTATAATCTCTCCCTCTTTCAATCTTACTATAGCTTTTTTCCAGCGAGGAATTTTTCCTATGTCTCGACCCCGCCATTTCTTACTTTTTCCCCTTGCATGCATAGTCCTGACACTTTCCACTTTTACTTTGAACAACTCCTCCACCGCTTTTTTAATCTCAATTTTATTTACCTTTAAAGGAACCTCAAAGAGATATTTATTTTCTGTTAATAATTGGGTCCCTTTTTCTGAGACTATAGGCCGCGAAATAATAGCCTGAGGAACTTTATTCATTTTTCACTCTCTTGATCACTATATCTAATGCGCCTTTAGTTAAACATAAAGTATGATGGGAAAGTATATCGTATCCACAAATATTAGAAGAGTAAGAAAGAGTCAACTCTTTTAGATTAGAACACGACCTAACTACTTTCTTATCCCATTTATTCAAAACTAATAAAGTCTTTTCCTTTAAATTGAATTTTTGCAAGAATTCTACCATTTCCTTAGTTTTTCCTTTAGAGACACTTATCTTGTCTATGACTAGAAGATTTCCTTCTTTAGTTTTCTTTCTCAGGCTAGATTGCAAAGCCAGTCGTTTTACCTTTTGAGGCAGAGGGTATCTACATTTTCTGGTTTGAGGTCCAAAAATAACTCCCCCACCCACCCAAAGGGGTGAGCGATTAGTCCCTGCCCTAGCTCTCCCCGTACCTTTTTGAGCCCATGGCTTCCTACCTCCCCCTCTTACCTTGGCTCGATTCTTGGTAGAAACCGTACCCTGATGTTGGGCAGCTTCATAAGCCAGAATAGCCTCTCTTAGAACAGATTGCCTAACCTCCCCTCCAAAGATATCATCATCTAAGGTGACTTTCTCTATTTCTTTTCCCTGCATATTATAAACTTTTAGTTCCATATTTACATACCTAAGGAGAGAAGTGCCTCCCCTCAGCGGCCTTCGACCTGCTCCTCCATTCTCGTATCTCCATATATTACTATTTGGAGCTTTTTATAGTTAACAAACTTCCTTTGTTGCCGGGCAAACTTCCCCTGATCAAAAGAAGATTCTCTTTCTTGTCTACTTTTACTATTTTTAGATTACGAACTGTCTTTTTTTCTGCTCCCATCTTTCCGGGCATTTTCTTACCTTTAAATACTCGAGAAGGATCAGCAGAAGCACCTATAGAACCAGGCCGGCGACGCCAACCCCCCGCTCCATGAGAAGCAGGACCTCCTTTGAAACCATATTTCTTAACCACACCGGCAAATCCTTTTCCCTTAGAAATACCAACAACATCAACTAAATCCCCTTCTTTAAAAACATCTACTCTAATCTCATCTCTAATCTTTAAATTACCGATATCCTTCACCCTTATCTCCCTCAAGTATTTCTGAGGATTAACTTCACTCTTTCTAAAGTGCCCTGACTCTGGTTTGTTAACTCGATTCTCCTTTACTTCTAAGAAACCTAATTGAATAGCATTGTAGCCATTCTTTTTCTTAACTTTTCTTTCGACTATTACACAGGGGCCTGCTTCCACAATAGTTATAGGGATAAGGACATTTTCATCAAATATTTGAGTCATTGCGAGCTTTCTACCTAATATTGCCTTACTCATAATTTGACCTCTACATGCACGCCCGTAGGAAGATTCATCCCCATTAGTGCATCAACTGTTTTAGGATTAGATTCTAAAATATCTATAAGTCTTTTGTGCACTCGGATCTCAAATTGCTCTCGGGCATCCTTGTCAGCATGAGGAGATTTTATCACTGTAAATCGGCTAATTTTAGTGGGTAGAGGAATAGGACCACAGATCTTAGCTCCTGTTCTTTCTATCGTTTCGATAATCCGCTTAACTGATTGATCCACTATTTTATGGTCATAAGCCTTTAACTTAATTCTAATCTTCTGTTTAGGCATTCTTTCCCCCTTGCCCAATAATTGTTTCAGCTCTATCAGAAGGCACTTCTTCATAACGATAGAACTCTATGTTCGGGATACCCTTTCCTTGAGTCAATGAACGCAACTTAGTAACATAATCAAATAACTCAGCCAACGGAACATAACCATTAATATAATAGAGGGTTCCTTTGAGTTCTGTATGATAAATCCTCCCCCGCCGACTGACAATATCTCCCATTACCTCACCCATAGAACCCTGGGGAATCCTTATCTCTACTTTCATCACAGGTTCTAGTAAATAAGGATCAGCCTGTTGAGATGCTTTTTTGAAAGCAATAGAGGCAGCAGTTTTAAAGGCGAACTCTGAGGAATCTACCGAATGATATGAACCATCAAGGAGAGTAGCCTTAACATTAACCATCGGATAACTTGCCAGGACACCAACTCCCATAGTTCGCTCAACTCCTTTTTTTATTGCCGCGATAAACTCTTTAGGAATGACCCCTCCTTTGGTTTTATCCAGGAAGGTTTTCTCGCCATTCTTTATCGGTTCAACCTCAAGCTCTACATCACCATACTGCCCTCTACCCCCACTTTGATGAATATATTGACCCCTGGCGGAAGCTCTTTTTCTTATGGCCTCCTTATAGGCAATCTGAGGTTTGCCACTATTTACTTCAATATTAAACTCTCGTCTAAGTCTATCCAGCATAATTTCAAGATGAAGCTGACCCATACCCGAAATTATAGTCTGCCCTGTCTCCTCATCCTGGCAAACCTTAAAAGTAGGGTCTTCCTGGACTAATTTATGTAAAGAACTATACAATTTATTTTCATCTGTTTTTGTCTTTGGCTCAATGGCTATGGAAATAACCGGTTCAGTGAATTCCATCCCTTCAAAAATTATGGGATTACTATCCCCACAAAGGGAATCCCCTGTATCAACACCTTTGGGCCCTACAACCGCTCCTATGCCACCAGCAGCAATCTCCTTTTTTTCTTTTCGATAGTTAGCATGCATCTCTAGAATCTTAGCAATTCTCTCTTTTCTATTTTTAGTAGAGTTATAGACAAAGGAGCCTTTCTCTATTCTCCCAGAATAAACCCTCAAATAGGTCAACCTGCCTACATAATGGTCTGTTACCACCTTAAAAGCCAGAGCAGAAAATGGTTCTTGAGGAGAAGGTTTTCTTTTCTCTCTCTCTTGCGTTATTGGATTCACTCCCTCTACCGGAGGAATGTCCAGAGGAGAAGGAAGATAATCATTAACAGCATTTAACAAAAGTTGTATTCCCTTATTTTTCAAGGAGCTTCCACAAAGAACAGGAACCGCTTTATGGGCTAAAGTCATCGACCTTATCTCTTCTTTAATTTCTTTAACGCTTAGACTCTTTTCCTCTAGAAACCTCTCCAAATATTCTTCATTGTTCTCTGCTATCTTTTCCATCAGATAGTTATGCCAGTGAAAAGCTTTCTCCTTTATAGAAGGAGGGACATCCCTCTCCACAATCTTAACCTCTAGTCCCTCTCCTTGCCATATAATAGCCTTCATTCTTATTATATCTACTACTCCACAAAAACCCTCCTCCTCTCCTATGGGAATCTGAATAGGTAAAGGAATAAGACTAAATTTCTCTCTTATTCTTTCTATACTATGATAGAAATCAGCTCCTACTCTATCCAGTTTATTAATGAAAGTAATGCGAGGAATACGATAGCGATTGGCCTGGCGCCAAACTGTTTCTGATTGAGGCTCTACCCCCTCTACACCGCAGAAAATAACTATTGCTCCATCTAAAACTCGCAGGGATCTTTCTACTTCCACAGTGAAATCGACATGGCCAGGAGTATCTATAATATTAATTTGATGGTCTTTCCAAAAACAGGTAGTAGCAGCAGAAGTTATGGTGATACCTCTTTCTCTCTCCTGTTCCATCCAATCCATCACTGCAGTACCCTCATGCACTTCTCCCATCTTATAGATTTTTCCAGTGTAGTATAGGATACGTTCAGTAGTCGTAGTTTTGCCCGCATCTATATGAGCTATTATGCCAATATTCCTAATTTTACTTAGAGAATTTTGAGTTTTCATATCTTTGAGCCTTATCATATTTAACCCCAGAGCAGGCTGAGAATCTTATAACGTGAAGCTTAAAACTTGTTCATAGTTCATTGACCTGCTAACCCATTAGCTAACTGGTTCATTGTTCCTTGTTTCTTTGTTCTTATAGTTTTTGAATTTTTTGTTTTTTCCTATACGCTATCCGCTAAACGCTGTCCTTTATTACCACTGGTAATGGGCAAAGGCTCGATTAGCCTCTGCCATCCTATGAGTGTCTTCTTTCTTCTTTATCGCCAACCCTTCCTTTCGAAAAGCCATTATAATTTCTTCCGCCAGTTTCTCCCTCATTGACTTGCCTTTTCTCTGACGAGCGAACTGTAGAATCCATCTAAAAGCTAGAGCTTCTCGTCTTCCTGGCCTGACCTCTACTGGCACCTGATAAGTAGCCCCTCCTACACGACGCGAACGAACTTCCAGGACAGGTTTAACATTTTCCAGGGCCTGCAGAAAAACTTCAAGAGGGTTCTTTTTTTCTCTTTTCTCTATAATGTCAAAACACCCATAACAAATAGTCTCTGCCTTGCTTTTTTCCCCTGCTCTCATTATCTTATTAATAAACTTACTTATTACCTGGCTACTATACACAGGATCTGGAAATATAGCTCTCTTTTTTGATATTCTCCGCCTAGCCATTAGATTCCCCTTATCCTCTATTCTTTCCGTATTTGGAGCGACTCTGCTTTCTACCCTCCACTCCCATCGTATCTAACGTACCACGCACAACATGATATTTTACTCCCGGCAGATCTTTCACTCTTCCTCCTCTTACCAAAACTATGGCATGTTCCTGAAGATTATGTCCTTCCCCGGGAATATAAGCAGTAACTACTTTTCCATTGGACAGTCTAACTCTCGTCACCTTCCTTAATGCCGAATTGGGTTTCTTGGGTGTAAGTGTCCTTACGCTTATACAAACTCCTTTTCTCTGAGGCGATTCTTCCAGAGCCAGACTCCTCTTTTTCCCTTTGACCTTTTTTCGTCCTTTTCTTACTAACTGATTTATAGTGGGCATTTATTATCCTTTTTTATACTGGCGTGCTTTCCCCCGGTTTCTGATTAAATCCTGTTCCAGCGGGAACTAATTTTCCGATGATTACATTACCCTTTAACCCTCTAAGAAAATCCACCTGTCCACAAATTGCCGCTTCAGCTAAAACCTGTTTCGTCCTTTGGAAGGAAGCAGCAGAGAGAAAACTCTCCTTATCTTCCTGCACAGCTTTAGGGACAGCCAGAAGAACAGGTTTTCCCGTGCCAGGCTTACCCTTCTGCTTCCTTATCTTCCTATTGACCTCTTCAAAGTCTATCTTATTTACCTGTTCTCCTGGTATATAACCGGTATCTCCTGGTTCCACTACCTCTACTTTTCTCATCATTTGTCTTATGATTACTTCAAAGTGTTTGATATTGATATCCACACCCTGAGATCTATAAACTTGCTGTATCTGATTAACTAAATACTCTTCTACGGCTCTAATCCCTTTTACGTTGAGGAGTGAACGGGGATTTATGATGCCTTCCATTATCTTAGCGCCTGCTTCTACCATTTCTCCCTCAGAGACCAATCTGTCATCTCCCACCTCATAGGTAACTTCCTCATCCCCCTCTCCCTTAATCTTAATAAAACTACGCCCTTCTCTCTCTTCTATACTCACTATTCCCTCTATTTCACTTATCAGAGCCTCTTCTCCCTGACGTTGACGAACAACTCCCTTGCGAGGGAGATTCTCCTTGCGTGGCTCAAAAAGCTCGGTAGCTCGTGGTAGGCCCTGAGGAAGATCCCCCCCCCTCTGAAATATGCCGCCGGTATGGAATGTCCGTAAAGTAAGCTGGGTTCCCGGCTCACCTATAGATTGAGCCGCTATCACTCCTACCGCCTCACCTAAACTAACCAGTCTATGAGTAGAAAGGTCCCACCCGTAGCACTTCTGACACAGACCCCACCTAGCTTGACAAGTCAAAGGGGAACGAATTTTTACTTCCTTAATCTCAGCTTTTTCTATTCTTCGAACTATGTCCTCTGTAATTTCTTTATTCGAATCTACAATAACTTTCTCTGTAGAAGGATTTATGACAGGCGAAGCAGTTACTCTACCCAGAATCCTTTCTCCCAAGGATTGCCTTATTCCCCTTTCTTCACTCGATCTTTTCACAGAAAGACCATCTATGGCACCACAATCCTCCTGGGTAATGATAAGATTTTGACCCACAGATACTAATTTTCGAGTGAGATAACCCGCATAAGCTGTTTTCAAAGCAGTATCTACCAAACCTTTTCTCCCTCCTGAAGTGGAGGCAAAGTACTCCGGAGCAGTAAGGCCCTCTTTGAAACTGGATCTAACAGGTTCCTCACCAATTCTCCCCTTTAGCCTACCGCCAGAAAGAGGATAGAAATATTGTTTAATTATATCAGAAGGGATGTCTAATTTTCTCTTAAAGACCTCATCCCAGAGTTCACGGCGATAGGTTTCTCTAATAGACCTGGCCATCAAACCTCTCATACCTATTATCTGCCGCAATTGCGTAGCAGACCCCCTTGCTCCTGATTTCCACATCATATAAAGAGAATTAAAGGGATTGATAGAAAGATAATCAGAGACCATTTTTGTTATTTGGTCAATAACTCTCATTCTCACGTCTATCACGTCTTTATATCTCTCTTCTTCGCTTATTTCCCCGTCTTCAGCTCTTAGATTAAATCCCTTTATTTCCTCTTCCGCATGCTGTAGTACCTTTTTCTTTTTCACTATATCCGGTACATCAGACATAGCAAAAGTCAATCCCGATTTAGTGGCATATTCGAACCCTAGCTTTTTTACTTTGTCTAAAAATTCTACGGTAACTGCATTCCCATATTTCTGCCAAATTTTACCTATAATCCGAGTTAATCTATTTTTATCCACTAAAGAATTTTCAAATCCTATTCCCTGGGGGACTATCTCATTAAAAATCGCTCTTCCAGGAGTAGTTTCTATCCACTTACCTTTATGCAATAATTTTATGGGTTGATGCAGGAATACTTTTTTCAGCTCATAAGCAATAATTATCTCATCTAAGCTAGAAAAAACCTTCTCCTTTTCCGCTTTTTTGCCTTTTATGGTCAGATAGTAGCAACCCACCGCAATATCCTGAGTAGGAGCAAATATAGGATTTCCATTAGCTGGAGAGAGAAGATTGTTCACAGGGAGCATCAAAGTGCTTGCTTCAATCTGCGCTTCATAAGAAAGGGGAATATGTATTGCCATCTGGTCGCCATCAAAATCGGCGCCAAAGGCACTGCATACCAGAGGATGAAGTTGAATAGCGTTACCTTCGATCAAGACTGGTTGAAAAGCCTGAATACCTAATCGATGTAAGGTGGGAGCACGATTTAAGAGTATCGGATGGTCTCTGACCACTTTTTCTAGTATCTCCCAAACAAATGGATCAGACCTTTCTATCAGATCATTAGCCCTTTTTATCGTCTCAGCTTTGTTCTCTCGCATAATCTCTCCCAGAACAAAAGGCCTAAAGAGCTCCAAGGCTATTTTTTCAGGCAAACCACATTGATAAATCTCCAAATCTGGCCCGGGCACAATCACCGCTCTTCCCGAATAATCAACCCTTTTGCCCAGAAGATTCTGCCTGAATCTACCCTGTTTACCTTTAACTATTTCACTTAAGGATTTAAGTGGTCTCCCTCCCCCTCCCAGTATAGGCTGGGGAAGTTTCTCATTCTCAAAAACAGCCTCTACGGATTGCTGGAGCATTTTTTTCTCATTTTTAATAATTATCTGGGGCGCACCTATCTCCAATAAATATTTCAGACGATTATTCCGATTAATGACACGTCGGTAGAGATCATTTAAATCTGAATTAGCAAAAATCCCACTTTCTAACTGTACCATCGGGCGAAAATCAGGCGGAATAACAGGAACAACCCTCAAAATTATCCACTCAGGTTTGTTACCCGAACGGATAAAATTCTCTACCAGTTCCAACCGTTTAATTAGCTTAATTCTTTTTCCTTTTGTTCTCTCCTGAAGTAAATTCTCCCTTAACTCCTCCTGCAATTTTTCCAGATTCATACTTTTTAGAATCTTCAAAACTGCCTCTGCCCCTGTATCCGCTTCAAAACCACCTTCCCCATATAGATCATTATATCCCTGATATTCTTCCTCATCAAGAATCTGCATCTTTTTTAAGGAAGTCTTACCCGGATCTATAACTATATAATTTATGAAATAGATTATCTTTTCTGTATCACTTTTCCTTAGATTCAATAAAAGGGGCAGGTAAGTCTTCATATACCATATATGGGCAACTGGAGTAACCAATTCAATGTGTCCCATTCTCTCTCGACGGACCTTGGAGGAAGTGACCTCAACTCCACAACGCTCACATTTGACCCCTTTATACTTCATTTTTCTATATTTGCCACAATAACACTCGTAACTCTTTGTAGGACCGAAAATCTGCTCACAAAAGAGCCCACCCCTTTCCGGTCTAAAAGTACGATAATTAATAGTATCCGTCTTTCTTACCTCTCCAAAAGACCACTCTCTCATCTCTTTAGGAGAAGCTAGTTTGATTCTGATCTTCTCAATATCGCTAACTCTCCACAATTTTATCTCCTATTCTTCTTCCATATCTCTAATGGAAAGTCGTTTTCCATTCCTCCAGAATTCCAAGCTTAATCCTAAGGATTGAAATTCTTTAATAAGAACCTTAAAGGATTCTGGAGTTTGAGCATCCAATGTATTCTCTCCCTTTATTATCTGCTCATGGATTCGAACTCTGCCTTGCAGGTCATCAGATTTGCCCGTAAGCATTTCCTGTAGAGTATAAGCTGCTCCATATCCTTCCAGGGCCCACACCTCCATTTCTCCAAATCTTTGTCCGCCCTGTCTGGATTTTCCTCCTAGCGGCTGTTGAGTAATTAGAGCATAGGGACCGGTGGAGCGCACATGTACTTTCTCCTCAGCCAAATGAATAAGTTTCATCACATACATATAACCTACGGCAACTTCTTGATGGAAAAGCTCTCCTGTTCGTCCATCATAGAGAGCCATTTTGCCTGATTCGGGCAGATTATTCCTCTTCAACAAATCCCTTATCTCTTCTACTTTGGGTCCTTCAAAGACAGGACACACTGCTTGCACTCCCAAAGTTTTAGCCACCAGACCAAGATGAATCTCCAGAATTTGACCTATGTTCATCCTGGAAGGAACGCTTAAAGGATTCAAAACTATATCCACAGGAGTCCCATCGGTAAGGCAGGGCATATCTTCTTCCGGAAGGATTTTGGAAACGACCCCCTTATTTCCATGTCGACCGGCTATCTTATCCCCTACTCTAATTTTACGTTGGATAGCTATATACACTTTTACTCTCTTGAGCACACCAGGAGGCAAGTCATCCTGGTTCTCCTGAGAGAAAACCTTGATTTTTATCACTTTGCCTCTGATGCCAGGGGGAACCCGCAAAGAATTATCTTTTACCTTCTGAACTTTTTCTCCAAAGATACTCCTAAGAAGCCTCTCCTCTGGAGTAAGCTTTATCTCCACTTGAGGAGTAACTTTACCCATAAGAATATCCCCTGGCTCCACCTCTGCTCCAATTCTTACAATACCCTTTTCATCCAAATTCTTCAAATAGGACTCGTCAACATTGGGCACATCAGCCGTTATCTCCTCTACTCCTGATCGTAGTTCCTTTGCTTCTATTTGAAATTCCTCAATATGTATAGAAGTAAAAATATCCTCTTTCACCAACCTCTCATTAATGAGAATCCCATCCTCGAAATTATATCCCTCCCATGGCATAAAAGCTACCAGAACATTCCGACCTAAAGACAATTTACCTCTGGTAATGGCCGGAGCATCAACTATAAATGCTCCCCTTTTTACCCTATCCTTCTTCTTCACAATAGGTCTTTGATTAATACAGGTTCTTTGATTAGATCTTATAAATTTATCTAAAATATACTCATCTACTCCCCTGGAAGTTTTTATTTTTATCCTGTCAGCATCTACATAGATAACTTCCCCCTCTTCTTCTGCTCTCACCGCACTCATAGAATCTTCTGCTACCCTAGCTTCCATGCCTGTTTGGACTAAAGCCTGCTCTGGACTCTCCAGAGGTACTGCCTGGCGCTGCATATTCGAACCCATTAATGCTCTGTTGGCCTCGTTATGCTCTACAAAAGGAATTAAGGAGGTAGTAACACTTATTATCTGTTTAGGGGAAATATCCACATAATCAACTTCTTCCTTAGAAATATTTACAATATCCCCTTTATATCTCCCTATGACTTCTGGTGAGACAAATCTTCCCTTTTCATCTACAGAACTTGCTCCAGCAATATAATATTTATCTTCATCGCGGGCATCAAGGTATACTACTTCCTCAGTTGCCTTTCCATTTTTCACTTTTCTATAAGGCGTCTCCAGAAAGCCGAGCTCATTCACTCTAGCATAAGCAGCCAGAGAAGTAATTAAGCCAATATTTTGTCCTTCTGGCGTTTCTATAGGACAAATCCGTCCATAATGGGTATAATGGACGTCCCTTATCTCTTCTTTTGCCTGCATCCGGGTTAATCCTCCCGGACCGAGGGTAGACAGTCTGCGTTTATGAGTTAATTCTGTTAGGGGATTGGTTTGGTCTAGATATTGAGAAAGCTGTCCTGTATTAAAAAAGCTGTTTATGGAACTTTTTACTACCATAGTATTAACCAGAGAACGAGGAGTGATTAGTTCCGGATCCTGGATACTCATCCCTTGCTGAATTATTCTTGTAAGATGGGTTAACCCAACACGAAGTTGCTCTGTCAAAAGATCACCTATTCTCCTCACTCTTCTATGGGAAAGATGGTCCAGGCTTTTTATTTCTTTTTTTTCCCGGTTTAGTTCGAGTAAATATAGTATAATTCCTACCGCATCATTTGATCTAAGAATCCCCACATCCCAATCGCAATCTAAGCCTAACTCTTTATTCAGCTGATATCTCCCCACTTTACCTAAATCATACCTACGAGGATCAAGGAAAGTTCTATGGAAAACCTCCTTTACCGACTCAAAGACAAGAGGACGACCTGGCCTCAGTCTTTGGTAGATTTTAAGAAGAGCATCTTTTTGCGAGTTTGCCCCATCTTGCTTAAAACTATCTTCCATCATTTTTCTCTCTTGAGGATAGGAAAATTTCTTCAGAATTCTTTCCGGATTCTCTCCCAATGCCCTTAAGAATAATGTGACCAGGAATCTCCTTCCTCGATTAATCCTCATATACAAAAGATCCTCTTTTATTTCCAGGTCAAGCCAACTCCCTCGTTCGGGAATAATTCGCGCTCGGTAGAAGATATCACTCCCCGCAGAAATAGAGGCGTCTTCCTCAAAAAAAACCCCAGGAGAACGCTGTAACTGACTGACTATTACCCTTTCTGCTCCATTAATAATAAAACTTCCCTTTTTTGACATTAAAGGAAAATTCCCTAGATAAACTTCTTGTTGGGTGACCTCCCCCACTTCCTTTTTTTTTAAGCGAAGCTTAACATAGAAGGGGAGAGAATAGGTTAATTCCTCCTCCTCGCATTTTTCTATATTATATGCGGATTCTCCGAAACGATATCCTACAAATTCCAAGATTAATTTTTGATTGTAACTTTCTACGGGAAAAGCATCCATAAAGACCTTTTGCAGTCCTTCTTTTTTTCTCTGTTGGGAAGGAACATCTCTCTGAAGAAAACTTTCAAAGGAATATCTCTGTATCTGTAAAAGATTAGGGATCTCTGCTACAGATTTAAACTTCGTAAAATCCATCACTCTTTCTTGCGTCTTTTTATACATAACCTTCCCTTGCTATTTTATTTCGACCTTAGCCCCTACTGCCTCCAGAGTCTCCTTGATCTTCAAAGCTTCTTCTTTAAGTATCTTTTCTCTAACCGGTTTTGGAGCTTGTTCTACTAAATCCTTAGCTTCTTTTAATCCCAGGGAAGTAAGTTTTCGTACTTCTTTAATGACCTGAATTTTCTTACTACCTATCTCGCTTAAAATCACATCAAACTCAGTCTTCTCCTCTTCTTCTTTCTCAGGAGCTCCAGAAGCCTGCGCAACTGTGGGTGTGGCAAGTGCCTCTATTCCAAATTCCTCCCTTAACTCTTTTACTAGATTGGAGAGCTCTAATACATTCATCTGCTCAATTGCTTTTATAATTTTATCTTTCTTGCTTTTATCTGCTCCCACTTTTACCTCTTCCTTCTTACTATCTTCCTTTTTTACCTTCTTTTTTACTTCGGATGATACGGTCATTGCTCAGTCTCCTTCTTCTTTTCTAAAATTGAATTTAGTAAAAAAACCAGATCATTTAAAGGGGCGCTCAATACCTCCAGCAATCCTCTCAAAGGCAACTGTAATTCTGTCAAAACCTGTGCTAAAAGGTCTTTCTTGGGAGGTAAATCTCCTAGTCTTCCTACTTCATCATCCGTTAGGATATCTTCACCTAGGACTCCTCCTTTTGCTACCAAATGGGAATGATTTTTGCTAAATCCTTTAATTATTCTAGCTGGCGCCGCAGGGTCCTCTCCTCCAAAGACTATCCCTGTGCATCCAGCCAGAAATTTGTCTAAATCCCTCAATCCTGTTTCTTCTATAGCTAAGCGAGCCAAGCTATTTTTAACTACATAGAAATTCGCCCCTTCTTTTCTTAAAAGCTTTCTGAATTCAGTCAATTCAGCTACTTTTAACCCCCGAAAATCAAGGAGAAAAGAAGCCTTGCTCTCTGTCAAATTCTCTCTTATTCTCTTTACTTCTTTTTTTTTTCCTTCTATTTTCATTCTCATAGTATTTCCAAAGCTTTATCTACCTTTATTCTCATTCCCGGGCCCATAGTAGAAGAGAGGGAAATGCTTTTAATATATCTTCCTCTCACTGTAGAGGGTTTGTCTTTAATCAAAGACGCCAACAAAACTTTCAGATTCTCCAATAGAGCTTCCTCAGAAAAGGAAACCTTTCCCATTAGAACATGCACCACTCCCGTAACATCATTTTTATATTCAATTCTCCCCTTTTTTAGTTCCTCAACTAACTCACCTGGACTATCACTTACTGTTCCCACTTTAGGGGACGGCATCAAGCCACGCGGACCAAGAATCTTCCCCAGTCTTGCCACAATTTTCATCATTTCTGGAGTAGAAACCGCCACATCAAAATCTAACCACCCTCCCTCTATCTTCTTGACTATCTCTTCTGCACCCACATAGTCAGCCCCTTTTTCCTCTGCTTCTTTAGCTTTATCCCCTTGGGCAAAAACAACTATCTTTACCTTCTTACCTGTTCCTTGAGGAAGAATCACCGTTCCTCTTACTCTCTCTCCTTTTTCTTTTGGCTTTATGTTTAGAGGAATAGCTACTTCTATTGACTCCTCGAAATGGGAATTAGAAGTCTCTTTGACCAACTTTATCGCTTCAAGAGGAGTATACTCTTTATTTTTATCTATTTTTTTCTTCAAAAGAAGATATCTTTTACTTCTTTTAGCCATTACAATCCCCGTTGCTTGTTGCTGGTTGCTGGTTGCTCGAAAAGAAGAAATATAACGTAAGTCCTACATTTCCGATATTCCAAAATTGTAGATTGTATTCTTTCAAGAGCATTGTGTTATTTTCTTTTAGTCCTTTTGCGAGCGACTAGCAACAAGCAACTAGCGACTATTCTTATTCTTTTATCTCCAGACCCATATTTCTGGCCGTTCCCTCAATGATTTTCGCTCCTGCTTCAATATCATAAGCATTCAAATCCGCCAATTTAATCTGAGCTATTTTCCTCAAGTCTTCTCTTCCTACGCTACCTACTTTTGTCTTATTGGGTTCCCCCGAACCCTTTTCAATCCCAGCTGCTTTCTTAAGTAAGGATGCAGCTGGAGGAGTCTTTAATTCAAAAGTAAAAGACCTATCCCTGTAAACAGTTATAAGCACCGGTATCAAAACATCTCCCTGATTCTTAGTCTTATCATTAAAAGCTTTGCAAAAGTCCATTATATTAACTCCGTGCTGGCCTAGTGTAGGCCCTACCGGAGGAGCAGGATTAGCTTTACCTGCTTGAATTTGTAATTTGATACGAGCCATTATGGGCTTTCCAGGCATCAGAGTCTCTCCACATTGACATATTCCAATTCTACCGGCGTCTCTCTCCCAAATATAGAAACTAGAACTTTTAGTCTCTGTTGGTGAGAGTTTACCTCCAATATCTCTCCCTGGAAATTGCTAAAAGGTCCTTTAACAATACGAACTGTTTCTCCTGGGTCGAAAACAATGCCAGGCTTTGGCTGTTTCTCCAGTAAACCCATTCTATCTTCAATGTTCTTCACCTCTTTCTTATCCAAAGGAACGGGCTGGTCGTTAGGACCAACAAAACCGCTAACACCAGGAGTATTACTAACAACAAACTTAGCCTCATCTGTTAGCTCTGCTTCGATTAACATATATCCAGGAAAAAACTTCCTACTGTAAATCCTCCTCTTTCCATCTTTGACTTCCGCTATTTTCTCTTTGGGAATCAACATTTGAGAAATCTTATCTTTCATCCCGAAGGATTCAATCCGCTGTTTGAGGTTAGCCTTCACTTTATCTTCTTGGCCTGCATACGTATGCAAAGCATACCATTTTTTATTCATAGTATCACCCTAGAAAAAACTTTAGAACCTGGAAAAACATAAAGTCTATTCCTCCAATAAATATACCGAAAATGACAATAGTAATCAGCACTACCAAAGTAGATCTTATGATTCGAGACCGATTGGGCCAGGTTACCTTCTTCATCTCCGCCCTAACTGCCTGAAGAAAGGTACTTATCTTATTTGCCATTTTTGTATCTCGTTGGTTAATTAGTTAAATGGTTAATTTTCTTGATA
>CAZQMG010000037.1:0-4060 GCA_964594375.1 uncultured Clostridia bacterium
CTTGACAGATATCTAGATCCGAGGTAGCATTACATATAAGTCCTTGTAAGGATGACGTTAGTTTTTGTGAGAACATTTCTCCGAGTCAGAGTTCCTAAAGATACTTCCAGGGAATCTGACCGATAGGGTATAGTGGGAAACTGCTGTACCTCCCGTGTTTGGAAAGGAGAAGAGTATAATAGCCGATCTTTACCAACACGGGGAAGGTTGGCTTTTTTATTAAGAATAACCCGAGAGGAATGAGGACAATAAAGGAGGAGAGCATGGGCAAGGAAGAACTTTCTGGTAGGAAAGAATTCAGAGACAGAGTGGCAAAGGATCCCTTTGGCTGTTTCTTGGGAATAGAAGTGGATAAAGTCGAGCTCGGATATGCCAGAGCTCGCCTGAAGGTGAGAAAAGAATTTCAGAATTTTTCTAGCTATATTCATGGAGGTCTTATCTTTTCCTTAGCTGACCAAGCTTTTGCTGCTGCTTCAAACTCTTTTGGCTCTCTCGCTTTGGCTCTACATATGAGCATTAGTTATTTTTCTCCTCCTAAAATAGGGGATGAGCTTGTGGCAGAAGCGAGTAAGATACATTTAGGAAGGAAAATCAGTGTCTATCGAATAAAGGTAAAAAATTCTTCAGGTAAGTTAATAGCTGATTGTCAGGGAACAGTTTATCAGAAAAAAGGAGGCGATAGATAATGAAACAGAATAAAGGGAAGGCGGAAGAAAAGCAGAGATTTATCATTTTTTTGGCTATCATTTTAGTAGCTATTGGTGTTGTATCTACTCTCTATCTAACTTTATTCAGGGGTAGCGAAAAGGCCGAGGGTCTATTTATAGGAGAAACAGAGTTTTCTCTTAATGAACTTTTTGATACCTTAGATTTAATAGTAGTAGAAGAATATCAAGGGGTCTCTCTAGCAGAGCTTATTAACAAAGCAGAAATACAGAATCCGGAGGAAAAGAAATATACAGTGGCGGCAGAGGATGGATATCAAAAAACAGTCGAGTGGAAGAGTATACAGGAGGGAGTGTTAACCAGGGAGAAGCGTGTCGTCTTTCCTGATTTGCCTAAACAGTATTGGATGAAAAATATAGCTAAAATCGAGGTGAGCAAAAATGAGTAAGAAAAAGGTATTGTTAGGAGTAGTAGTTTTTGGTTCTATCTGGGGCTTATTGGAGTGTGTTCTGGGAGGTTATGTTCCTGGAGCGGTGCTTACTGGCGTTATAGCTTTGGGACTGATGGCAGCTACCAGACTTATATATGAGCAAAGGGGTATGCAGTTAGGAATGGGTCTTGTAGCAGCAGCTCTTAGAGCTGTTAATCCGTTAGGAGGATGTGTGGTTTGCTCAGTCATAGCTATCGCTGCAGAGGGAGCCATTTTTGAACTGGTCTGGTTTGCTTTCTCTTCAGAAACAAAAAAGAGAGAGAGTATGAGTATTAAGGTATGTATAGGCATAGTTACCGCCTATGCTTGCTATACTCTCGCTTATCTTATTAGTCAGATTGCTACTCCTCTGTTTTCCTCAACTGCCAGTATTCAGCTGGGAAATTTGGCTGTTTTTATTCCTAATATTTTGTCTAAAGGAGTCCTTGCTGGCTTAATAGGAGGAATAGTCTTCCCTGTTGTAGTTTCAATAAGGCAAATTGAAATTTCTTCCATCAAAAACAGATGGTACTATTCTTTGGGCTCTACGGCTGCTGTAGGTTGTTGGATTGCAGTGGTGATGCTTTATAGATAAAAAGGCTAATCTAACCGAAGTACGCAGACTCTAGACGGATTCTAAAAAATGATTTGCCGCCGTGCATACCTTTGACTTTATAGAGTAAGAACACACCAGGAAGATATGCCAAGATAGTTATTAAAACAAGAAAATAAGTCTTCTTGACAAAGAATAAAAGTGTATTATAATATAAACTAGTTTGTGAAAACTTTCACAAACTAGCGTTGAAATCTGGGTGTCAGAGATTTATAGGAGAGAAGGTGGAGAATCTTTTTATCACTCAGACTGATTTTAGTAGTCTGATGAAAAAACTGAACGAAAAAAGCCCCCTTTATGCTCCCCGCAGAAAGGGAGATTTTCTTTTTTATGAAAGAGTAAAAAGTGACTCATTAGACGATATTGCTCTGGGGGAAATCCGTCCCATCCAATCTCTTAAGTCTTTTCTTATCCCTCCTCAGGAAAGGGTAAGCCAGTACTTTGCTTCTCCCTCCTTTTCCAATAAAGAGGAAAAGATTATCCTGGGTGCAAAATCATGCGATTTGGAATCTCTTAAAATCTTGGATAGTGTATATAGCGATGGAGATTTTAAAGATCCTTTTTATATTGAGGCGAGAAAAAATATTATTCTCATTTCTAGTGATTGCACAGTTCCTGCCAAAACCTGTTTTTGTGTTCTTCTCGGTGTAAGCCCCTATCCCAAAGAGGGCTTTGACCTCAATCTTTCTCCCATTAAGGGAGGTTTTATTGTAGAGATAGGGTCAGACAAAGGGAAAAGCATAGTGGAGGAAAGTAAAGACCTGTTTAGAGAGCCAGAAGAAGGACAAATAGAGGAAAGAGATAAAAACCGTGCCAATCTAGTTAATAGAGTAAAGGAAATTAATAGAGATTTTGATTTTGAGGAGAGTTTTCGAGAGATTATAAAAGATAGCCTTGATTCCCCGGCCTGGGAAGAGGTGGCTGAGCCCTGTGTAGACTGTGCTGGCTGTAATCATATTTGTCCGACCTGCCGTTGTTTTTTACTTTTTGATAAAAAGGGAGAGAAGGGATTTGAGAGAACTCGTCTCTGGGATGGCTGTCTTTATACAGGATTTGCCCGGGTAGCGGCAGGAGCAAATCCAAGAAGTAAGCTTTCTCAGCGGTTTGCTAATCGACTTCTCTGTAAATTCGACTTTTTTCCGGAGAATATAGGACTGGACGCCTGCACAGGATGTGGAAGATGTATCAGTGTCTGCATCGGTAAAATAGACATGAGGGAAGCTGTGAAAAAGGTGAGATTAGAAAGTTTAAGCAGAACCTGAAGAGTGAACCGTGAATGGTCGTTCGTGAATAGTAAGAAGAAAAAAAGAAGTTTAGGTTCTGGATACTCGATTCTCGATACTGGATGCTCGAAGAAGGCAAAAGACAGAAAAGGAAATCAAAGACAAGTATCGAGTATCTGGCATTGAGATGCGATTCACGAAATATGATTCACCAGATACTGCGACAAGAGGACGAAGAAGTGGAAAATCCATATCAACCCATAAAAACAAAAATTCAAGAAGTAACTGGGGAGACTCCTAATATTAAGACATTCGTTCTTGAGCCAGAGGAGCCTCTACATTTTAAGGCAGGCCAGTTTATTCAATTAACTGTACCAGCGATAGGGGAGGCTCCCTTTACTCCTTCCTCTTCTCCTTATGAAAAAGAGAAGATTGAGGTTACCGTTATGGAAACGGGAACTGTAACTTCAGCTCTGCATGGCTTGCTTCCCGGTCAGATAATAGGAATACGGGGGCCTTATGGAAAAGAGTATTCACTTTCCGACTTTGAGGATAAGGAGGTTTTAATTGTAGGCGGAGGAGTAGGTCTGGCTCCTTTGAGGTCGCTTTTCTTTGCTCTTGTTCATGATATTGAAAAGTATAAAAAAGTTCTTTTCTGTTACGGTGCCAAAACCCCTTCCGATATTGTCTATAAGAATGCTGTTTTGGAAGACTGGCATAAGATAAACCCAGAGAGAATTCACTTTAGGATTACCGTTGACGAAGGGGATGAAAATTGGAAAGGGAAGGTAGGGCTGGTAACCTATACTCTGGATAACTTGAATGAGGAAATTGAGAATATTGGAGAGAGTGTAGCTGTGGTTTGTGGTCCTCCCATAATGATGAAATTCGTTACCCTGAAACTGCTTGACATAGGTTACAAGTGGGGCAATATATTTCTCTCTATGGAAAAGAATATGTCCTGCGGGATAGGCAAATGTGGCCACTGCCAGATGGGTAAATTTCTGGTTTGCCGTGATGGACCGGTGTTCACATATGACAAAATAAAGGATTTTCCTACTATCTGGGATTGAAAATGCCTCAGGACAA
>CAZQMG010000037.1:4160-16416 GCA_964594375.1 uncultured Clostridia bacterium
TATGACAAAATAAAGGATTTTCCTACTATCTGGGATTGAAAATGCCTCAGGACAAATACTCGTATGTCGTATATCGGATATTGTATATGGTGGAAAGACTTCAGAGCACATGATGTAATACTATTCACACCTTTTTCTTTCGATATACGATTGACGTCTTTCAGCACAGATGTAAATTCAATATCCTAGAGGATCAGAATGGCTAAACGATTATTTATTGATCTAGATGTCTGTGCAAGTTGTGAAAAATGTACCGTACAATGTAAGTGTAGCTATCCCTATCATAGCGACAATAATGGTGTGCTTTCGCTCAGGGAGTGGTTGCATTTTCAACTCATCTGCCGAAAGTGTGAAGATGCACCTTGTATCAATGCTTGCCGTTATGAGGCGCTGGAAAGATTAGAAAGCGATAAGACTCTTAAAAGGAACAATCTTCTCTGTGTGGGATGTAAATCTTGTGCTGTTGTTTGTCCCTTTGGAACTATCTATTTTGAAATAATACCTTTTCTTACCTTTAAGTGCGATTTATGTGAGGGTAGGCTGGAGAAGGAAGAGGTGCCTCTCTGTGTGGGTACCTGCCCTAAAGGGGCAATTAAGTATGGGGAATTCGAAGAAGATTTAGAGAAAAATAGACATAAATTAGGTAATGTTATTGCCCAGGTTACTCCCTGGAAGCGAGAGTAGGGTAGATGTTGGCTAATATTTTTTACTTTATTGTTTTTCCTGGTTTTCTCTTTACAGCAGTAATTGGTCTGCTGGCTAGTTGGGTGGATAGAAAGGTTACTGCTCGTATCCAGTGGCGGGTCGGCCCTCCCTGGTATCAAAATTTTGTTGATTTCTTTAAACTGCTGGGAAAAGAGACTATTGTGCCGAAAGCAGCTAAGAAAACTGGATTTTTATTAGCTCCTCTCATCGGCCTAATCGGGGTAACTTTGGTTTCCCTCATTCTCTGGAGGATGAATCTGGAGCCTAATATCTCCTTCATGGGAGATATTATTGTACTTATCTATCTTTGCATGCTCCCTTCTTTAGCTATTATAATTGGAGGCTCTGCCTCTGGTAATCCTTTGGCAGCTCTGGGCGCCAGCAGGGAGATGAAATTAATCTTGGCAGATGAACTTCCCTTTATTATTGCCATATTTATACCCTTAGTTAAGATTGCCAGTATCAGAATCGGCTCCATTGTTCTCTACCAACAGGCTAATGGTATGATGTTAACTCATCATCTTTCTTCTTTTATTGCTTTCATAGTGGCTTTCCTTTGCATGCAAGCAAAACTGACTTTAGCTCCTTTTGATATACCGGAAGCAGAGCAGGAGATTATGGCCGGTCCCTTTATCGAATACTCTGGTCCTCCCTTAGCCATCTTTAAGCTGACCCGTTCTATGATGCTCTTTACTATGCCTGTATTTCTTATCACTATGTTTTTAGGGGGGCTGCGATTTGAGGGATGGTCTATTCTCTGGTCAATCGTGAAATACTTGGTAATATTGGTATTGATAATATTGGTGAAGAATACTAATCCACGTCTAAGAATAGACCAGGCATTACGATTTTTCTGGTTGAGACTATTTCCTCTTGCCTTGATAGGATTTGTCTTGGCCTTGTTAGGATTATAAAAATGGGTAAATTGTGGGCATTAAAGAAATCCATCTGGGTGTTTCATGTATGCAGCGGTTCCTGTAACAACTGTGATATTGAGATTCTCGATTGTCTCACTCCTAAATTTGATCTGGAGAGATTTGGTATTATTCTCACAGGGAGTATTCGCCACGCTGATGTCATTCTAGCCAGTGGAGCTATTACCCGCAAGGCTCTTCCCAGAATAAAGAGAGTCTATGAGCAGATGCCTTCTCCTAAAATAGTGGTTGCGGTGGGTGGATGCGCTTGTAGTTGTGGTATTTTTGCCGGCAGTTATAATATCGTAGGTCCTTACGATAAAATCATTCCGGTGACTGCCTATATTCCAGGTTGTCCCCCCAAACCGGAGGCTATCATTGATGGAGTGCTCAAAGTCATTAACAGCTTAGGATAAAGGAGAATAATGCCGGTGGAAGATGTGATTAAAGAGTTTAAAGAAAAGTTCAAAGGAAAGATCCTTCAGTGGGAGGAAAAATCCTCCAAGAGGTATTATATCACCATCCCTAAAGATGACTTATTGGAGATTGTTGAATTTGTCTTTGCCAAGCAAAAAGCAAGATTTATTATTGAATCGGGAATAGATACTCCCCAAGGAATGGAGATACTTTACCACTTTTCATTTGATAAACTCAATAAAATCGTTACTTTTAAAGTGTTGATTCCCAAGGAGAAGTGTGAAGTTGAATCTATTAGTATCTTGATTCCGGGAGCTAGCTGGATAGAACGAGAGATTACGGAGCTTTTGGGGGTAGAATTCTTGCACCATCCTGATCCTCGAAGATTGTTATTGGCCGACGATTGGCCCAGCGGGGATTATCCTCTAAGACAAAAGGTGAAGAGTAAAAAATGAAAGACAAGACTATTATTCCTATTGGTCCATTCCATCCTCTGCAAGAAGAACCAGAGTTTTTTGAACTAGTGGTGGAAGGAGAAAAAGTTGTTGATATCAATGTTCATCTTGGATATAACCATCGGGGCATTGAAAAAATAGCTGAGTCAAAAACCTTTGACCAAATGGTCTTTCTGGTGGAGCGAATTTGTGGGATATGCTCTACTTCTCATCCTATTGCTAATTGTAATGCTGTAGAAGATATAGCTGGTATTGAAATTCCAGAGAGGGCTAAATATATTAGAAGCATTGTGGGAGAGATGGAAAGACTTCACTCTCATTTATTGTGGCTGGGACTGGCCGGGCATTTCATCGGATACAATACTTTGTGGATGTGGGCCTGGAAGTATCGGGAGCCTATTCTGGAGCTATTTGAAGCTGTTACCGGTAATAGAAATCATTATGCAATGATGAAGCCAGGTGGAGTACGGCGGGACATAAAAGAGGAGGATATAGACCCTCTCTTAAAAGGTTTAGATGAAGCAGAGAAAAAGATAGGAATGTTAACTAAAGCCGCTTTAGACGATCCTGTACTTGCTGCTCGTCTTAAAGGAGTGGGAGTACTTTCTAAAGAAGATGCTATTGCTTATGCGGCAACAGGACCTGTTGCCAGAGCCTCGGGAATAGATATTGATGTGAGACGAGATGAGCCCTATGCTGCTTATGGATTAGTGGATTGGCAAGTGATTACTCAAGAGGAAGGAGATGTCCTGGCTAAGACTGTAGTGAGACTTCTGGAATGCTTTGAATCCATAAAAATCATTCGCCAGTGCCTGGAAAGGCTGCGTAAGGTAAAAGGGGAAATTGCTGTTAAGATAAAGGAAATCCCTCCTGGTGAAGGGATAGGCCATCACGAGGCTCCCCGGGGAGAAACATTTCACTATGTTCGCTCCGATGGCTCTAATACCCCGGTACGTCTCAAAGTAAGAGCCCCTACTTATGTGAATCTTCCTACTTGTAAGGTTACAGTACCGGGAGAAAGCGTGGCCGATGCCACTTTAATCCTGGCTTCTATTGACCCTTGCTATTGCTGCACCGAAAGGATAACTACCATCAACAAGAAGACCGGTCAGCGGGAATTAAGGGGAGAGGATTTATTAAGACTATGCCGAAAGAAAACTGAGAGAATCAGAAGGAAGCTGGAGAAATAGAATGGCTGATACATACCTTGTTTTAAGTATCTTTATCCCTTTACTCGGCTCGATTCTTTGTCTCTTGTTTCCCAAAAAGGTAAGAGATTTCTGGGCGCTCATTGTTGTTTTGCTTTCTTTTATTTTCCTTCTCTTTTTGATCAGTCCCGTTATGAAAGAAGAGATAATCAGGATTAATTTAATCTCACAGAATGGCGGATTTTTTAGTCTTTCCTTCCTGGCTGATGGAATAAGTCTCATCTTTGCCCTGGTTTTTTCTTTTGTAGGAGTGATTGCTCTCATTTACTCTCTAACCTACATGAAGTCCTATGATAACCAAAGAGAATACTATTTTATGATTCCTTTAATTATTGCTTCTTTGATTGGAGTCGCCTTTTCGGAAAATCTAATTCTTCTTTACATCTTCTGGGAGATAGCTGCCCTGGCCACCTGGAGATTAGTTGGTTTCTATCGAGAAGAAAATATAGTGAGAATTGCTGATAAAACTTTTCTGATGACTTTCCTGGGTTCTTCTTTTATGCTCTTAGGATTTGTTCTTCTCTATAATCAGACCGGTACCTTGAGCATAACTCAGTTGAGGGGAATAGAAATTTCTAATTTAAATGGCATTCTCTTTCTTATTTTTCTAGGTATAATTGCTAAATCGGCCTGCCTGCCTATACATAGCTGGCTGGCAGAGGCTCATCCGGTGGCTCCTTCTCCTATGAGTGCTATCCTTTCCGGAGTGGAGGTAGAGGTAGGATTGTTTGCTTTTCTTCGTTTATTTGCTTATACTTTTGACTGGTCTGGTAGCTGGATTCTTTGGTTGGCAGTCATCTCTTCTTTAATTGGTGCGGGAGCAGCTCTGCGGGAAAAGGATATCAAGAGAATCATTGCCTATTCTACTGTATCCCAGGTAGGATATATTTTATTAGGATTTGCCCTGCTTAGTAAAATAGGCTTTTTGGCTGGCCTTTTATATTTCATGACCCATGCGGTCGCCAAAGCTGGTCTATTTCTGGGAGCGGGGGCTGTAGAGCAGCAATATAAAGAAAGAGATATTGACAAACTGGGAGGGCTGATGAAGACTATGCCTTTGACCGGCATAGGTTTTCTTTTTTGCTCCCTTTCTATTATAGGGCTTCCTCCCTTTGGTGGATTCTATGCTAAGTTGATGGTAATTTTAGCCACGGTAAAAGAAGGGCATTTCTTTATCGCTGCTCTGGCGGTATTTGCAGCTATTCTGACTATGCTCTATATTTTCCGATTATTCAATGGTATCTTTCTGGGCCAGGGAACATTAGGACGTGCTTCTTCAAAGAAGTGGTCTATGGTAGGATGTGTGCTTTTTTTAGGCATTATTTCCCTCGTTGTTGGTATTTTTGTTAGCCAGGTTCTGGAGCTGCCTAACATTGCCGTGGCCACTATTTTCAAGTGAGGTGTATATGAATTCCAATATATTACTCTATCCTATATTGCTGCCTCTGATAGCTGGGGCTGTCTGTTTTCTCCTATCTAAAAAATGGATGAAAGAGATTCTTTCGCTTGTAGCTATGTTTGCTACCTTTATTTTGTCTATCTTCATCTTTAGAAGTGAGGAGCTTATTTTTGCCCGAAGCTGGCTGCCAATCCTGGGAGGAATAAATTTTTCACTGCGAAGCTATCACTTCTCTTCCTTTATCCTCACCTTTCTGGCTTTATTTGGCGTTCTTATCTCTCTTTATTCGGTAAAGTTTATGAGAGGAAAAGAGAGGCTAAAAGAGTATTACGCCTATCTTCTCTGGACAATAGCAGCCTCTAGCGGTGCCATTTTAGCTAATAATCTTATCGTGTTTCTGCTTTTCTGGGGAGCACTGGGCCTCCTCTTATATGCTCTTCTCTCCCTGGGTTCTTATCGAGTGGCCACTAAGGGGCTATTCATTATAGGGGCCTCCGATTTTGCTTTGATTTTAGGAGTGCTCTTCCTCTACCATTTGAGCGGAACATTCCAGATAAAAGAGATAGGAGCGCTCCCCCTTAATAGCGCTCTGTCTATATTTGCTTTTATCTTGCTAGCAATAGGAGCACTGGCGAAAGCAGGAGCTATGCCTTTTCATACCTGGATTCCTGAGGCAGCAGAGAAAGCTCCTTTACCGGTGATGGCTTTTTTGCCCGCTTCTTTAGACAAACTTTTAGGTATATATTTTCTTTCCAGAATTTGTCTGGATTTCTTTCATCTTCATCCCAATTCTGGATTGAGCCTTCTTTTAATGCTGGTGGGTTCTTTTACCATTATCGCTGCGGTAATGATGGCTTTGGTGCAGCATGATTTAAAAAAGCTTCTCTCCTATCACGCAGTCAGTCAGGTAGGATATATGGTTTTAGGCATTGGAACTGGCATTCCATTGGCTATGGCTGGAGGGATATTCCATATGCTCAATCACGCTATTTACAAAGCATCTCTCTTCCTGGGAGCAGGGTCGGTAGAACAGGCAAGAAAAACTACTCAGCTCAACAAACTGGGGGGGTTAGCCAGGGTAATGCCTATTACCTTTGTTACCTTTTTTATAGCTGCTTTATCTATTTCAGGTGTTCCTCCCTTTAATGGATTCTTCTCTAAATGGATGATTTACCAGGGAGTAGTGGAGCTGGGTAAATTAGGGGGAGGAGGAAATCTCTGGATAATCTGGCTTATTGCAGCTATGTTTGGCAGTGCTTTAACTCTGGCTAGCTTCATCAAGCTTATCCACGCTACATTCTTGGGAGTTCCTTCTAATCCTGAATCAGAGAATATGGAAAAAAAATCGACGAAATTAGGCTTTTCTATGGCTCTTCCCATGATAGTGTTAGCCTCACTGTGCGTTGTTTTTGGAGTTTTTGCCTATAGAGTTCCCCTGAAGCTCTTTATTCTTGATTCTGTTCCAGGGGTTCCGCCATCAGGTGAATGGTTAGGCTGGTGGCGGCCGGGATTGACTACCACTTTAATTATTGTTGGTCTTATCATAGGAGGAGTTATTTATCTTTTAAGTAAAGTGAAGTTATTCCGAGAAGATGCCTCCTATATCGGGGGAGAAGAAGTAAGCCCTGAAATGAAGGTTTCTGGAGTTGAGTTTTATGATACTGTGAGAGATTTTAGTGGTTTAAAAGGAATATATCAAGCTGCCCAGAAGAAAAAATTGGACTTCTATAACTGGGGAATGAGCTTTTGTCAGGCAGTTGCCTGGATTCTAGGCGGGCTGGATAGATTAGTCAATTATATCTGGGAAAGCCTGGCCTCCCTGGTAGTATTAATGGGTAGAGGGGGAAGTCGCCTGCACAATGGCATCCTGCATACTTATCTTGCCTGGTGTCTTCTAGGCTTCATGGTTCTGCTTCTGGTATTCTTATTATAATTTAGAGAGAGGTGAAAAATCCCCATATTGTAGAGGTCGGATTTATCGGACCCCTTAGCAAAGCGGGTTTCATAAATGAAACCTCTAGAGAGAAAAAAATGTTTGAGCTTTATAGTCTGGTAATCCTTATGATTCTAGGTTCCCTGGTAGCGATTCACACTAAATACCTGCTGTCGGCAGTGATTTCCCTGACTTTAGTCGGGCTGATTTTGTGTGTGGTCTTTCTTTATCTTCAGGCTCCAGACACTGCCATTACTCAGACAATAGTAGAGGTGATAGCTCTGGTTATTTTAATAAGAGCTGTTCCCATAAAGAAGGATACTATGGGAATAAAGGGAGCAAAGGAGACCTTCAGCGCCATAGTTACAACTATCTTCCTGGTTCTTTTTGCTTTCTTTGCTTATAAAGCACTCCTGGATCTTCCCCAATTCGGTTTTCCTTTGATGAGAGTCTCTGAAGACTATGTCAGGGAGGGATTGGCTAAAACAGGTTCAGCAAATATAGTTACTGCGGTGCTTTTGGATTTTAGAGCTTATGATACACTGGGAGAGGCAACCGTTCTCTTCACAGCTATATTAGGAGCCATTGTAGTATTAAGGAAAGTAGGGAGAAAATGAAAGAGAATAAGGGAATGACTCTTATTGTAAAGACGGTTATCAAGTTTCTTGCTCCTATAGTTGTCCTTTTTGGTATATATATGATATTGCACGGGCATCTTACTCCAGGGGGAGGGTTTCCAGGTGGAGTGGTTATTGCTTCTGCTTTTGTCCTCCTTACTCTTGCCTACGGAAAGGAAGTAGCGGAGAAAAAGATGAAAAGGTCTCTCGCTTCCCTTTTGGAGAGCACAGGTGCCTTGTTTTTTCTTATTCTGGCTGTTTTGGGAATCTTTGTCGGTGGATGGTTTTTTTCCAACTTTCTTCCTAAGGGAGAGCCTTTGAAGCTTCTCAGCGCCGGTTTTATTCCTTTAGCTAATATTGCTATCGGATTAAAGGTAGGAGGAGGAATATTTGCAGTTTTTCTGGCCTTAGTTATTTTTAGAGTTGCCGGAGAAGGGGGAAAAGAACAAAAATGATATTCTTCTTATCTTTCATACTTTTTTTGGTCGGTCTTTATTGTGTTTTGATTAAAAAGAATCTATTAAAGATAGTTATGGGAATAGTGATTATGGAGTATTCGGTCAGTCTTTTCTTGATTCTTTTAGGTTATAAGAAAGGAGGATTCCCTCCTATTGTTACGGCGGGAGTGGAAGGGACAAATTTTGTTGACCCTTTACCTCAGGCATTGGTCATTACTGCCATAGTTATTAGTATAGCTACTTTAGCTCTAATTATATCTCTCTGTATGCGTATCTATCAGAAATATAAGACATTTGATATAACCAAGATTCGGAAATTGAAAGGGTAGTGTAATGAATCTTCTTCCTTTATTCATAGCTGTTCCTTTAGGGACAGCTTTCGTTATAGTCCTTTTAGGAAAGATGAGGGAAATCTATAGTGACATATTGGCTACTATTGCTGCTCTTGTATTAGCTATTCTACCCTTTATTTTAATTCTTACCCTGGATAAAGGAGAGACTCTCGTCTATAGCATGGGGAAATGGCTCCCGCCCCAGGGGATAAACCTGGTTTTAGATGGACTGAGTCGGCTTATGCTCATCATAATAAATGTAGTTGGCTTTCTGGCTATTGTCTATTCGGTCAGCTATATGAAGAAGTTTACCGCCAAGTCCAAATACTATGGTCTTTTTATGCTTATGCTTACCGGAATGAACGGAGTTGTTCTCACCGGAGATTTCTTTAATCTCTTCGTCTTTGCCGAGATTGCTGCCATATCCTCCTATGCTCTGGTTGCTTTTGGGGTAGAAGCAGAGGAACTGGAAGCGTCTTTTAAATATATGGTCATGGGGTCAATTGCTACTACTCTCATCCTTTTCTCCATAGGGATTCTCTACGGTTTGACCGGAAGTCTAAATATGGCTGACGTAGGAAGAACTATTCAGGGGAATGGTGGTACTCTTCTTTCACTTTCTATGGTTCTCTTTTTGACTGGTTTTGGAATAAAAGCAGCTATGATTCCTTTCCATGCCTGGCTGCCTGATGCTCATCCCAGTGCTCCTGCTCCTGTTTCAGCTATGCTTTCTGGTGTACTAATCAAGGCTCTGGGAGTCTATGCTCTAATGAGGATATTCTTCAATGTTTTTGGGTTGAATCTTCAGCTTTCCTGGGTTTTTATGATTCTAGGGTTGGTATCTATATTCGGGGGTGGACTACTGGCTTTAAGGCAGGATGATTTGAAAAGACTTTTAGCTTATTCCTCTATTTCTCAGATGGGGTTCATAATTTTAGGTTTAGGATGTGGGAACTACTGGGGTATTCTGGGGGCGCTCTTTCATCTATTGAACCATTCCTCCTTTAAATCGCTTCTTTTCTTGAACTCTGGAGCAGTGGAATACTCTGCAGGAACGAGAAAACTGGATAAAATGGGGGGATTGAGTAAAGTAATGCCTGTTACCGGAGCAACCTCTACCATTGCTTCATTGTCCATATCGGGGATTCCTCCTTTCAATGGCTTCTGGAGCAAGTTATTTATTATCATCGGCCTTGTCCAGGCCAATCATTTTGTCCTGGCTGTCCTGGCTATTCTAGCCTCTGTTTTGACTTTAGCTTATTATTTGAGGATGCAGAGAAATACTTTTTTCGGAAAGCTAAAGAAAGAATTGGAGAAGATAAAAGAAGCCCCTCTTTCTATGTGCTTTTCTATGATAGTTTTAGCTATAGCATGTGTGGGGTTGGGGATTTTCTTCTATCCGGTGATGAAGATAGTCTTAGAGCCAGCAGTAGAAGTTTTACAAAAGGGAATAAAGTATAGCAGTCTTATCCTGGGAGGATAGGATGAAGAAATTAGTTTTAGGTATTATATCTTTTCTTTGTTGGATGGTGCTTACCTGGACTCTCTATTTACCTTCTCTATTGGTGGGGCTGGTTGTATCTGTATTTATTGCTTTATGGTTTGGCGATGTGTTTGTTGAGCGGACAAAGAATTTCTTTCAAATTAAACGTCTGGCTTATCTTCTCTACTATATTCCCATCTTTACTTATTATTGCATATTGGCAAATTTTGATGTTGCCTATCGGGTTCTTCATCCTGCTCTTCCTATCGAACCAGGAATTGTCAAGGTCAAGACTACTCTTACCAATAGTACGGCGAAGGTAGCTCTGGCTAACTCTATCACTTTGACTCCAGGTACTTTGTCTGTAGAGATGACCGATGACGGTTATCTCTATGTTCACTGGATTAAAGTGAGAACGAGCGATGTGGAAGAGGCTACCAGGAGGATTGTCATAAAGTTCGAGAAGATTCTTAAGGAGATTTTTGAATGATGACTAATATCCCTCTCATTTTTTCTCTACCCTTAATCATTTGCTGCTTCTTATGTCTTTACCGCGTCTTTCGCGGGCCAACCCCTGCTGATAGGATTGTAGCAGTGGATATCCTGGGGATTCTGGTGGTTGGTTTTTGTGCCCTTTTCACTATTTTTACTCCCAGGAAGTTCTTTATGGATATTGGTATTGCCTGGGCTGTGCTTGGCTTTATCGGAGCTTTGGCTTTGGCTAAATACTTAGAAGGGAAGGGATTCGATGAGTGAGATTGTGTTAGTAATAGGAAAAATTTTCCTCATGGTTGGCTTAGCCTTTGATTTATTGGGTTGTATTGGTTTGGTGCGATTACCCGATGTCTATAATCGCCTGCAGGCTTCAACCAAGTGTGTAACCCTGGGAACCTGTTTTATCCTTTTTGGAACCTTCCTTTTAAGCGATTTCTTATGGAAGTCTATCCTGGCTATTGTTTTTATCGTAATGAGTTCACCTACTGGGGCTCATGCTATTGCTCATGCTGCTCATCGTTCCGGAATTAAACTCTGGGAGAAGAGTGTGGTCGATAAACTTAAGGAAGACAAAAAATGAAATATCCTAAATTGCGAGAGCTAAAAGAAGCCTTCAGCGCTTTAATAAAAGGTCCTTATACTACTAAATTTCCTAAAATTCCTGCGCCGGCAGCTCCTGCTTATCGAGGCAAACCAGAGTTCAGCCAGGAAGAATGTGTTGTTTGCGGGGCTTGCGCTAATGTCTGCCCGGCCAAAGCTATTGAGATTATAGAGACAACTAAAGAGTCTGGCGCGGACGATAAAGAAGAAAATCCCCAATTGCCCCCTCCTGGTTTTCGCAGAATGGTCCTTCATTATGATATCTGTATCTTCTGTGGTCAATGTGAGGCGAATTGCCTTACTGAAAAAGGAGTTCATCTAACCCAGAAGTATGACTTAGCTACTCTGGACAGGAAAGAGTGTATGGTTACCGTCGAGGATAAATTGGTATTCTGTGAGTACTGCGGCGAACCTATTACTACGCAAAAACACCTTCACTGGCTGGTAGAAAGGTTGGGCCCCCAGGCATTTTCCAATCCTAATCTATTTCTTGCTTCTCATGAAGAAATAGGGCTGCTAGAAGAGAGGGTATCTCGGAAAAAAGGAGCACCTTTGGGACGTTCTGACCATCTACGTATTCTCTGCCCCAGATGTAGAAAACAACTTACCTTAAAAGAAGAGTGGGGAAGCTAGCCCTACTTCCACATTCTTAATGACAAAATCCAGTATTCATGATATCTTGCATATTCTCAATCATTATTCTAGTAGATTGTAGTCGAACTATTGTCTATGGCCCTTAATCGTTATGGAGCAATATGACAGAAGGGCAGGCTACTACCTTAGTCCACCCCTCCAAGAATAGCTTTTTCTAGCCTTTACCAGTAAGACTTTCCATTTCTAACTGCTCGTATTCTGGATGTTTTTTCACATTTTTTTTGCCTCCATTGACATTCACTCGTTCCAGGGTAAAATACAGAAGATGTTGAAGGGCAGGGGTGGAGTTGGAGACTACAGAGTAGGAAGGAGGGAAAACAAATGATTCTGGGAATTGTGGGTAGCCCACGCAAAGGAGGTTTAACTGATCAGTTGGTTACTCGGACTCTGGAAGGAGCAAAATCAGCAGGGCTCGAAACTAAAAAGGTGCACCTGGCAGATTTCGAGGTTCCATTCTATTCCGAAGAGGCCAAATCTTCCCAAGAGACCGCACTGTTGATGTAAGGTCAGCGAGAATATAGACAACTAAGTAAAAGTTGACCCAATCCAATCACCAACATAATGCGTTATAATTATGACTACCAAT
>CAZQMG010000038.1:0-15975 GCA_964594375.1 uncultured Clostridia bacterium
AGAGCAGCGGACTCATAATCCGTAGGTCGGAGGTTCGAGTCCTCCTGGGCCCACCACGAAAACTTGGTGCCATTAAGGCCTTCCTCCACTGAGTCATTTGTTGGAAGGCCTGTTCTTTTGTTTGGTGTCCAAATAGTGTCCATTTTGTTTCCAAATTTTCTTCCCAGAGCATCCATTGCTGCTTTTTTGTGGTCAGCTGACAGGTGGGCGTAGCGTAGGGTCATTGCGATGCTTTTGTGTCCTAGTAATTTCTGAACTGTCTTCAAATCGATGCCTGCCATGACAAGGTGCGAGGCAAATGTATGCCTCAAGTCGTGGAACCTGAAGTTATTTATCGCTGCCGTCTCTTTTGCCCTCGCAAACGACCTTTTTATATCGTGAAATCTAGTCCCGTCAGACTTACAAAAGACCTGGGTATACTTCTTTACCCGAAGGAGAGTATGATAGACAATGTTGTTCATTGGGACCTCTCGGGCCTCACCGTTCTTACTGTCTAGGACATAGATAATCCTGTGTCGTAAGTCCAGCTCCTTCCACTCCAAAGACAGTATCTCTTCCCTTCTCATGCCCGCATTGAGTGCAGTTATGACAATGGGCTTCAGGTAGTCTGGGCAGGCTCTGCACAGCTTATCTATTTCCTCTTCTTCTAAGTAGCGCACCCGAATGTTTCTTTCCTGAAGCAATTTCACCTTGGCGGCAGGATTCTTCTCTGCTTTTCCCCACTCGATGGCTTTGGTGAAGATATGCTTGAGACAGGCAAGCTCCCTTAGGTGTTTTATTACCCTCTTTTTAAAAAACGATGTTTTATACGTCTTAATAAAATGAAGTCTTTAAACTCTTACTGTGAAGTCTATGCCTTGCCAAAAATTACCCCTCAGATACTAATAAAAGCTCAATAAAGAGACCAAAACTTTTCCTCATTGAAAAATTAAAGTCTCTTATTTTGGCTAATTTTGCGCTTAACACTGTTCCTATTTCTTCACCACGAAAAGATACGTTATATTAACTCAAAGACAATTTATTCCACTATTACAAAGAAAAGCATTAAATTCTATTATTGATTTGAATTCGGTATTATTTGTTTGATGGGAAAGTAAGGTAATATACTTTAGCCTGGAAGGAATGAAGGTCTCACATTGATTACCCATAAGCTACTCCATTGTAGCATATTGCTAATCTAAGAAAACCTTTCTAAGTTTGTAGATATTAGCATAAATAAAGAGTTTGTCAAATTTGGATACTTTTGATATGATGATAGTGGTACAAGAATAAGATTAGCAATTACTTAGGTTTGATTTGATCTTGAGCTGGCATTGGGGCAATCGTTCCGTTGACTCTGACTTAACAGGTGGTACAATTAATAGAGGCAGGTCACATTAGCGGGTTCCTTCTCCCGAGAAAATCAGATCAGAAACTTGAATTACTTTTCTAGACAGCAAATCCTATCTTGAACAGAATGTAAAGTCCACTAAAATCAAGCTTTCCCGTCATTTGTTCCGTCTCATCGACCGGCACACCCCAGTCTTCACCCTTAATCGTTGCCTGGCCGGTGGTTTCTATTTCTCCGGTGGACCTATAGCCCAACTCTGCTCCTATGGTCAAACTGTCAGTGGAATATTCAGTCCCTATGAAGCCGCGATATCCCATTTTTGACCCCCTAAGTGAGGCGTCAGTAGTTAAATCCCATAGTGTACCCGACAAGACGCCACTGAATTCTTCTGTTGTAGTAAAAGAACTTTTTCCCATGTAATAGCCGGGACCAGCACCAAAAGTTAGCAGAAAATTTTCCATGGGCAAAGTCAGCACTGGTTCAAAGCATAAAAATAAACAAGAGGCACTTATGGTACCTGTCGCCTTTTCTGTCATCCAGTCCCACCACCAATCGCTCCAAAAGTCGATGTCATCAAGCCCAAAATCTGAGTTCATACCCATCAGATACCCTACGCTTCCCCGTAATCCGAATGTCTTAGTTATTGTGTATTGTGCGTATCCCTCAATGTTCCAGCCTCTGGTGATTTTTTCAGCCAGGTTGATACTAGCCGTACCTCCCATACTCTCCACCCAGTCCTTACCATCCTCTAGGCTCTGATTAAGATCATCTACCATATCGTTCCAATTTTCCGAAAGAAAATCTCCGCCCTCTATCAGGGGCGCCATCAATCCCATTCCGCCTTTTACTCCAAAGGATAACTTTCCTGCAGCCAATGCAGAAGCAGCCAGCCCGAGGACTAAAGCTACTGCTAGAATCGCCATCAATCCTTTCATTCCATACCTCTTCATTGTCTGCGCCTTTTTCCTCTTTAATCTTTTCCTTTGCTAACATTTTGTCATTGAAAAGCTTATGCTTCTTAATAATCCGCACCTCTCTTGATCTTTAAAAGATCACCTCCTCACTTCACTTTATTCTTCAAATTCTTACCAGGGACAAACTTAGGTACCTTTTTCGCCCCTATATGAATGCTCGCACCGGTTTGAGGATTTACTCCTCTTCTTGCTTTCCTTGTGACAACTCGAAAAGTTCCGAAACCAACTAAGGTGAGCTTTTCTCCTCTGGCAATAGTGTCCCCAATTGTTCCAATAATAGCATCAATCACCTTCTGAGTCTCTCTCTTACTCAAGCCTACTTCTCCACTTACTTCTTCTACGAGCTGTGCCTTGTTCATTTTCTACCTCCGTTTTGATTTATTATGATTGGAATGCTGCTCTCATCTTAGCCGAAAGGCGTATCTTGTCAAAATAAGCCTCACCGGACTTGCATAATGGGATTGACTAACCAATCTCTTTTGTTAAACTCAATCCTAAATGAGATATCTCCAAAACCAGATTGACAAGGGCTGAGATTTATTTCTCGGTAGACCGTCCAAGTGGTCGTACCTCCCAAGTTTTGAAAATATATTATATAGTGTGAGTGAGGTTTAATAAGTTCTGTCGTCGCCTGAGTAGGACTGCTCCCCCCCTCTCATACCTTAAGAATAAATAGTGGTGTGAGATTCTTGGTGTCTATATGGTGTCCATATGAGGGGCAAATTCAGGCAAATTGGTGGGGATTGACGCAAACTAAAAAGGTGCTATAATGTTACTTGGGTCTAGGGATTCCTTAGTTAACCTGACTGTTGGGCTTCCTTGGCTTTGGACTCATAATCCGTAGGTCGGAGGTTCGAGTCCTCCTGGGCCCACCGGGCGGGTAGCTCAGTTGGCAGAGCGCTGCCTTCACGCGGCAGAGGTCACGGGTTCAAGCCCTGTTCCGCCCACCAGAAATTTGCGGGGCCGTAGTTCAGTTGGTTAGAATGCCTGACTGTCGATCAGGAGGTCGCGAGTTCAAGTCTCGTCGGCCCCGCCAAATATGGTATCTACTTCAGGAAATCATCTTAGAGGACTCAAGGCGTCTTTTCTTTTGAGATGGCCTGGGTTGATTGTTAAGATTAAGAAATAAATCCTCAAACAAGTAAAACCATTTAAGTACCTACAAATAAAGTGTCTAAGTCTGTTCCCGGGAAGGTTTGAAAAGAGGGAAGAGTTTATTCTCGTGAAAGGAGAATAGAAAATGACAGCGAATGCAAAGACAGCATTGCTGTCTCTTCTAGTGCTTAAAAGGTAAGGATTCGAGCCGTATAGAAGCACCAAAAAAGGACTAAAGGTCGTCTTTAACTTCTCTATGCCGAGGTAGCTCAGGCGGTAGAGCACTGGACTGAAAATCCAGGTGTCGGCAGTTCGATTCTGCCCCTCGGCACCAGGTCGACGTAGCTTTATTTAAGAGAGATTCAGGTTACTAAATTGTGCTTGCTAACAGATTACTAAAAAATGGCCACTATATATAAGCGTGGTAAAATTTGGTATGTAATCTATAACCTTGATGGAAAGCAGCACTGGAAGGCTATTGGAAGATCCAAAGAGATAGCGGAGCTTACCCTTAAGGATATAGAAGTAAAGATCGCCAAAAATAGGGCCGGCCTCCCGATTAAGGAAAAGCTCTCCGAGTGGTATACCGAATACGTCGAGTACGTCGAAGCCGATATTAAACCCCGGGCTGCAGAAAGGTATCTGGGGATCCTAGCTACATTTATTTCTTTCCTTTCAACAAACTACAAGTCAGTTACCTATCTATCAGATATCACGCCCGATAAGGTCGAAAGATTCAAACTCACAAGACTAAGGAAAGTCGCCCGCCGCACTGTGAACAATGAGCTCGCTGCAATCAAACGTTTCTTTAATCTTGTACTCAAACGCGATTATGTTACCCAGAATCCAGTCAATCGGGTTGAGCTTCTCAAGATTGCTGAGCGGAAACAACCGCGGTTTCTGACAAGAGATGAGATTCAAAAGATATTCAGTGAACTAAACCACGATAGATACCGGCCAATGGTTGAAATGCTTCTTTACACTGGAATGAGGACAGGGGAGCTCATTAATCTTAACTGGGATGATATCGACTTTAAACAGGATGAAATTAACATTATTCCTAAAGAAGAGTGGAATCCCAAAACAGGAAGAGAGAGAAGTATTCCACTGAGTCAAGAAATTAAGCGGATTCTTGGCCAACTGAAGAAGAAGCCTGGCTCCCTATTTCGCACTGGAGAGGGAAATAGAATAAACCGCAACCATCTCTTGGAGGCATTTAAGCGTGCATGTAAACGGGCTGGTATCAAAGATGCTAGTCTCCATACCCTCCGTCATACTTTCGCCTCACACCTTGTGATGAGTGGCGTTGATTTATATACAGTGGGTCAGCTTCTAGGACACTCGGACTTGAAGAGCACGCAGATCTACGCTCACTTGAGTCAGGATCACCTGAGAAGTGCGGTAGAGAAGTTGGAATTTTGATTTACCGCTTGAGATTTGTCCCTACTTAAGATGGGTAGATGTAATAAGGGGCCTACAGTTTTTAGCCAAGATTTCAGCCATTTCGAAAGGAGAGTCAATCAGTTTTTTCCCTTTAATTGAGCTGTGCGGATCGTTTTTCTCTTTAGGAGTATGGACAACTGTCAGTCCGTGCTTGCGCGGGACTTTCGCCTGCAATGCTCCCACGTAGAGCCTCCTACCCAAGTACAATGGGTTCGGATCCACAGATGTTTCCTCGGCAGTGATGTATTTCGACCAATTAACCGATAATGCTTTCTCCCTCTTTTTTTTTCTTAATGTGAAAGCAGCCGCAACAAATTTCCCTGTTGTCCTATTGTATTGGTAAAACTCTCCGGTAAAGATCGTGACAGTCAGGAATAAATTCACTTTGTGGCATCATCCTAACGCATCCAATCTATCGCAATATCTACCATCTCTCCCGTATTAAGAGCTCTACCATATGTCTTTTCTACCTTTCCTGAGCTCTTGTCAATTAACAAATACTCAAAGGGATCGTTTTCATCTTCTGGAATGGAATGCTTCAGCGCTTTAGAGCACATCTTCCATTCGAAATGAATATCTCCACTACATGCCGGAGCGACAAAAGGAACCGGAGCGTTGGGGAATCTAGAGACGATAATTGAGAAGAAATTGATAGCCCTAATCATTGTCGACCATTTTATCGCCTTTGCGCCATAGGAATCCCAATTGTCACCCAAAGAAGCAAATCCCTTGATGCGTTTTACGGTCTCACTGGAAACAGATCTAAATCTTTCAATTGGCTTTGATACAACAATATCGTCGGAACAATTAGAAAGATGCTCTGCAATGAGACTATAGAGGTCTGTTGTTTCTTTAATATCATTGTAGCCAGATGAAAAAGCACCTTTCTTTGTTCCTTGTTCACCGGATATAATCCAAGCATGTTCGCCTTCAGTGACCCAGCCCAGAAAAATCAAATTATCAATTTTGTCGTTCGTAAGTCCTTGGGACCCATGAAGAGCTGTGCTTGACGTTCCAATAGAAGTAGAATAAAAATGCCATCCTCCTATGCTATTCCCCAAGAAAGACCCCGGAAATCTTCTGTCAATTATATCTTCAGTTCCGTTCAAAACTACAGTGTCAGATTCTTCCATAGTTACTGTGATTACTCCTTAGGGAAATATTTGCGTAAGATATGTTCCTGCTCTTTATGAGCAATCTTCAGAAAGCTCCTAAGTTGCTCGATACTGAAATCTCTCTCTTCCAGCTCTTCCGTGAGAGTATTGATGTCCTGTGTGACAATGAGAGCTGGCTCATTGTTCTTAACCAAACGTCCTGTTCTACATCTAACCCAACTGTTTATGTTAAATCCCTCAAGAGGATATTTTTCGTGTGAATGAATCTCAAAACTTTCTGGCCGACTAAAAGGTTCTATTGTCCATTTCTTCTTACAGAAATGACGTACTAACGCTAAACCGGGATTCTTCTTTTCCAAGAACTTTACAACTACGAGTGCTAAACGGCCTATTATTGCCTGAGTACAGTTCTTGTATTCTCTTAAGATCCGAATGCAGAGATCTACAATTTGATTTGTATCAATTTCTACATCATCATCTTTTCGGTATCTATGAAAATTCACTCTACTTTCGGCAATTTCTAGTTTCAGTTTTTGATCAGCACTATGGAGGGTTATCCGTGGAATTTCTTTGGGAGCGCTTTTCGGAATCGGAATAGAAAGAGTATCTCCATCGAAAGAATTCGCAAACCTCCTCATCAGTCTTTCCAATATTTTAGTCTTCTTAGAAAATAATACGGCTGGCGTAAATATGGAAATCTGTAAAGAGGCGATTCTAAAATTATCACTATTCATGATTTCAAGCTTTGCTTTTGAAGAAAGTATAATTCATATCAGTATATCATATACTCAAGGTAGGCTTGCGTGCAAATGGGATTTTCTTATTTTCGAAGCTTACCTTTCGGAGAAAGGAGGCTAATCCTGCAGCAACTAACTTTATATCCAATTTGGGTTATCTTCTTCTGGTACGTTTGCTTTAGAACTTCCACGCTTTCGGAAAAATGTCACAAAATATGACGACCAATTGTAGTATCGAAATCTCTGCAAATGTGTCAACCCGCTTGCCGAAAGTGAAGGTTTATCAACGGCTTGAGACCTTCCCTCCATTTCCCTTTTCCTCCTAGGAGATTGTGGTAGGATTAGAACGGTCTTGGACCAGAATGTCAATGTCATTATCGGCGAGTTCGTTGTATTGAACAGTCGGGAAAGAGTAATCTTGGCATCCTATTCCTACTTCTGCCAAAGTTATCCTATTGTGTTTTATCATAGGAAACGAAAAATCAAGACAGGAGATACCCCGAAGCTTGTTTCTCTCAATCATATTGCCGATTATCCTAGAAGACGAATAGTCGAAAGTCATAATTCCCACATCATTATCAGCAATTATACTATTGACTACCCATGCCAGGGAAGAGCCAGCAAAGACTAGGGCTACGTCAGCATACCTTATTCCGGCATAAATACTAATTGCCTTACTGTTTCACTACCTCATCAAGAACTTGTATCTCCTTATCCTGGCCAAGGAGAACCACTCTAGCTACCGATGCTGATTCTACCACCTCGGTAATTTCGATTTCTGCTATTTTCTCTTTCTTGACCATAATCACTTTGCCGGTTTTGGGATCCTTTATTTCTTTAGTTTTTCGGTAGACCTCAAAGATATCACCTACTTCTACTCCATTTTTACTTCCCACATTAATGGTTATTTCTCCGCTACTCACATCGGCTACGATCCCGCTGAGCTTGGGAGGCTCTGGTATCAAGATGGGCTCTAGATCTGCCGTTTTTTCTACAGTCTGCTCCACAATTTCCTTTGCGGCTACCTCCGTAGCCTGGCCAAGAATATGGTCACGGAACTCTCTGCTGCTGAATGACAGGCCCTGCAGATCACCAAAAGCACCTCCCAGAGCGAATCCTTTTCGATCAAACTGTCCTTCTCCCTTCATGGCAGCCATGATCTCAGCAGTTTCCACACTAACCATTTTGGCATTAATCACACACCTGGCAATAGTGACGTCAACCTTTCCAAGAATAGGAACATTAACTTTCTGGGTATCGAGACTAAATTCGGTCACGGTCCCTAGGAGCATGAGCTGGACCCCCAGGATATTACCTACCCTGGCTGCTGTTGCGGGATCAAGGACTCCTTCTTTTCCAAGTTGTTGCTCGTCAAGCACCTTTTGCAGCTGGGCCCGTTCGACAACGGTAAATTCACCGGTATTCACTAGCTCTGTAGTAATAGTCTCGGCGATGCCGATCCCCACATCCCAGTTCCCGGTCCACCAGCGTTTTACCTGATGCATATCAAGTGGCATAACGGCTATACGGATTTTTTTCTCGGCAGCATTGGCTATTTCTAAAAATAAACCCCCACTGAGCAACAATACAAATACCAGGGAAATCCCCGCAATCCATTTTCTCTTGTTCAACATAGCATATCCTCCTATTACTTATTTCTGTCTCATGGACTATCAAGTCTCTTTCGAAAGTCAAGCAGAATAAGTTGGATTGTTGATGCTGGTAACACGATTTCCACCTATAATATCAAATCTCGTTGCCTGTGAATACCCTCGGAGAAATATGGACAACGAATCTTGTGTGTCTTCTTTGTCCCTCCCCTGACAGATAACCTGGCGTCGAACGGTGCTACTACGATACTTATCCTACCTGTTTTATTATATCCTTCAGGTTCAGTCCCTTTACCTTAACCTCATTCGGGTTAAAAAGATCGTCGGAGAGACCTTCATTTATTTTGACCGATTTAACAGTCGAAGTCGACATGACCTCCCCGTCCACATACATCTCTGTTTTGTAGGGTATTTCCCAGTCACCCTTTATCTTCTTGAAATCAGAGTTGAGCCATGTGGCCGTCTTTCCTTGTGCTCCCGTGCCTTCACCCTTGACTAGCATTAGGGCTTTTTCATCAAGCCACATCTTAGTTAATGGAGAATCCTTTTGATCATAGATCTCAACCACATAACACTTCCGTTTGCTTACTTTCTCACTTCCTACGATCTTTGCCTTCTCTGGAATCCACTCCCACCAGTTTCTATTCATTGAGTATTGCTTTTCCTCTTCACCAGAGACTTTTTTCTTTCCTAAGAAAGAAGAAATCACCCAGGTGTTTTTTCCATCAAAAATGATGATGGTCTGCATCTCTCCTACTCCTCCCGGCATATTCATAGTGGTGTCTATCCTGAACTTCTCGCTCTTTCTAAACAGTGTATTTTCTGAGCGCATCTCTCCTTCCGGAACAGTGAACTTCATCTCTTGAATAACGGTCATATCTTTAATCTCTTGTTCGAACCTGTCGTACTTTACCTTAGCTTCTTCACGCACGCTTGCCCAATCTGCTGCGAAAGCCGCAGTCCCTGCTATCACTGAGCTGGCCAGGGTCAATACTAGCACTACTGCTATTCTCGTTCCGACAACTTTTCTGAACATCTCTATCTCCTGTCTTTCATTTGTTGTTAGGCTGGCCTAAGTTCATTCAACTCTTTTGCCTGGCCACATCTATCCTGCCTCAAGAATGCAATTTCCACATTCACTCCCTGGAATAACTCATCGAATTAGTATCAACCTGTATGCGACCATTCGGCTTTAGCCGTTCACCCTCTTAACAATCAGTCCTTCTGAATACAACTCCCGCAGTGACTAAGGATTAGCCATCTGGAGAGCGATGAATAGAAAAGAATATCCATAGCGAACGCGTTAACTAAAAACTCCCTACAGAATAATCGTAGTCTTGTGTAGTGTAATCATACACGAAATTCATTCCTTGTAAAGTCTTAGGAAAGCCGAATCTGTCATTTATGAAAACCCCAAATGATATCATATCATAGGACAGCCTAGAACAAATCTCAGCACTTGTTAATCTGTTCAGGAGATTGTGGTGGAGCTGGAACGGTCCTGAACCAGAATGTTAATCGTGTTGGCGGCAAATTTATTGCATTGAATGGTTGGAAAAGAAGAAAAGCCGGCCAGAGCATGAAAGGAGCAAACCACCCAGACCGGTCCCTATCGTGAATGAAAGGAGGCGGAGAAAGGAGAGAAAGACTCCAATGCTGAAACAGGTTCAGAAAAATACTCACAACCCTTCCCTCTCTTCTTAATCCATATAACCCTTTCTGCCTCTCTCAAATCTATATGTATGTGTCCATCGTCATATAATCCAATGCCCTTGATTTCTGAATATGAATAGGCGAGGACAGACAGTTCTTCTAGTGGTACGCTTATCGGTACTAGATCAACCCCCAGCCCTTTTCTATGATAGGAATTCTCCACTCCCGCCTTGCGGTTGTAGTAAGCAAGAATAAGCTAGTCTATATATTTGTCGTCACCCTCAAATACAAACTGTTTTGTATCACAGTGGTCAGACGACTCCACCCCTTTGAATTCGATATCACTGCAGCAGTTGAGATAGACTGCAAGGTGTAGGTCTTCAGTGGTGAAACGTTGCAGGTTGGTTTTGGTAGTCACGGTTTGCTCCTTTGAATGCATACTATGTATGTATATTACGAAAGAAAAAAAGATCATCGAAACCGCAATCAAGAAGCTCCAATAATTTCAATACTATTTCTCTTAGAGGCATTCTGTCTCCGCTTTCGTATTTCATGAGAGCAGGATAAGAACAATCGAGACATCTGCCTAGCTCTCTCCTGCTTATTCCTTTCATCCGTCTGTATAAAGCAATTCTGGTTTGTAGCTTCTTCATATTATCACCCTCCTGTTTAATATATATACATCATATACATTTATCATAGGTGTTAATCCTTACTGTCCCACCGTCTTTTCGCTATTGACCACAAGTACTGCTTTTACTACAAAAGCAATTATCAATGATAATTATCAAGTCCCTTTATCTCCTTGATTATGAACATTCCTTTGACTTTTATCAATATTTTGGTATATGAAAGGTAACTAACATACAAATACAGTATGACTGACAATATGAATAACTTCCCGATAAAACTCAAAGAGGTCCGCCTCAAACTGGGTTTGACTCAATTGGAAGTAGCCAATGCATTAGGCACAACCCAGTCGTACTATAACTGTATTGAGAACGCCAAAATCCCTCCTTCACCTACCTACTTACTGAAAAAGCTTTCAGAGCTATTCAAATGTGATTTCACCGAATTGCGAGACATTGCAGATGAGGAACGCATTGAATTCAAACAACGAGAGGCCCGAAAGAAGACCGCAGCGTTAGGTCTTGATGTATCCGACGCAAAGCATGCCTTCCGTCTAGTCCCTGTTCTCAACTCAATCTCTGCCGGCAAACTTATCGACTATACAGATATGGAATATCCTGCCGGCTGGGCTGACGATTAGGAATATTGTCCAGAGGAGATAAAAGATCCTCATGCTTTTGCTCTGGACGTGGATGGTGATTTTATGGAGCCGACTATATCCGAAGGGGATAGAGTGCTTATTTCACCTACCACCAAAGTTGAAAACGGTCAGATTGCTGCCGTAGTTAACGACCACGGAAAAACATTAAAAAGAGTACATTTCGAGAATGACCATATTTGCCTGACTTCTGATAATCCGAAGTATCCGCCTATGTTTTGGAAAAAGGAAGATGATCCCAAAATAATTGGCAGTATAGTAAGGGTTGTAAAGAGGGTGTGAAGTATTTGAAGATTAGTCAGAACTGAGAAAAAAAGGAATATCGTTTTGCCTAGAATTCAAAAGATTCTGATAATCGGTTCAAGTGCTTATAAGAGATTTGATTCAGAAATCAGAATAGACTGTTATAGTTGGCGTAAAGTCGGACAAATAAAGAATCCTCGTGATTATCATACCTTAATCATTGACCTATTGAGTATTTCTGATGAGAAATCGCGTAGTCAGGTTCCGTGGGATGAAGTTCATTCAAAGCTAAGTACCTACACATTTACCCAAATAGCGAAACGTGGCGGACGAATCGTACTCATAGGTGACCCTCGGTTTCGAATTCCTGCGCCCAAGAAAAGTTCTACAAGACATTCGAATAGAGAAATACCGTTTCTCGAGTGGACCGGCTTCAAGTTTCATTGGGATAATTCACCTGGTGATACAAAATATGCTGTTAGTGATAATTCTGAATACGAATAGTATTTAAGTAGGCTATCCCAATGGCACTATTCACTTAAAGGTGTTGCTATTGACGAGTCGATAATGGGCCAATGTATTGATTTCGAGGAACTTAACCAAAAAGGAATAACCGTGAGTCTACTTACCACAAAGCTTTACACGAATTTGTCTATGTACGCATTAGCATTCACGGTTTTATTGGAATACTACAAGGATGAAAGGACGGGATACGAAATTAGGAAAAAGTTGTTCTACACGGCAGGACCGATCATTTTCCTTCCCCGAATCGACGCCACCGAAGGAGAAACACTAGAGATTGTATTGCGTGATGTCTGCCGTATAGAGATACTAACACCTGAACCAGAATGGGTTAGGTATTACGTGGCACCAGGTCAGAAATCAATTGACGAGAAAATAGGCATACATCAAGAATCAATAAAAAAGGAAAAGGAGTGTCTTGAAAAAGACGAGAATAAACGCGTCGAAGCTAGAGAATGCCTGAAGTTACTTTATGCTGGAGAGATGGAATTGGAACCGGTCGTCTGGAATATGCTAGAGAAACTTGGCGCCAATGTTGAAAAACCTAAGAATCCAGGTAAAGAAGATGGATGGGTCTCTGTTGAAATCGGAAATGCGAAGTATAAGGGTGTTCTTGAGATAGAGAGTACGACAAAAAATCAGTTCAGCGAAAAGGGAATAGAACAACTAGCTAAATGGAAGGACAGGGGAATCAGATTACGGCACGAGAAGTACAAAGGAATTTTTATCGGTAATAGTTGCAGAAATAGACCTCCGAAGGGGCGTCCATGCCCTTTTGCTGACGATTGGTGTAAAACTGCTAATATCAGTGCGATCTGCGTCTTAACGACAGCGGATCTATATAGGCTGTACGAGCTTCAATGGTGCGAAAAGTTTAATGCTAACAATTTCTGGTCTGACGTGTTTCAGACAAACGGAATCCTCAATATTGACAAGCACTTATCAGGGGCCATCCCTAAGGGAAACTATTCATCTTAAGTGTGAGCCTACGACATGGACTGAGAAGGGTAGACTAAAGATATTGGAAAAAGTTGTGATGACCTTTAGGTAGCCGTAGCACAACGAAGAGCCAGAAGCAAGAAGAAACCCAAAGTACTATAAGGAGATAGCACCGTGGACATCGGTGAGGGATGGGCCGAGGATGCGGGGGGAGGATCGGAAAGAAGAGGTGAGGATAGTCATGATTAGACAGAACAAGGAGAAAGAGAATAAGAAGATAGTATTTTCAATCATATTATTTCTTATTATAGTTGATTTATCGCTATTAGCTTGGAGGTTGTTACCATATCCACTGTCGGCTATCGGTTGGGAGGGATTCTGGCCTCGATATTCCATAGGATTTGCATTTTCTGCATTAATTGGAGGAGTGATGATCGAACCTTTTGTCCACGGGATGCAGGAGCGAGTGAACGGATACGTGCATAAGAAAAACTCTGAGATACCGACCTCAGATATCCGACCTTTTGATTGCTTCCCTGCCATACTTGGGTATATCGAACGCCCTATCTACACTGCATCATATCTCTTGGGAAAGCCCGAGTTTATTGGCGTTTGGTTGTTAGTTAAAGTGGCTGCAAGGTGGCCCCCTTCCTAAAACAAAGGAAGAGGAGACGACGGGAAGCCGGCATCGTTTTTACCCGATGTTGATCGGTACTTTACTCTGCGTGGCGTACGGCGTGGTGGGAGCGAAAGTGATTGAGTGGACAAATGGGCCAATTGACCCCCTAAAATTAAGTTACCTCCGGAGATTTTGGCCTGCATTCATTATAATGATATTATTAGTAGTGGGGACATGGATCTTAGCCTGGTACGAATCTTACAGATACAACAAAAAGCTGATGAAAGGATAATTTTCCAGTGGATATCAACAAATGACTGACTACGAAGAAATATCAATAATTGTGGGACAGACTAAAGGCCTAATTGCACGGGCTGATAATATGACCAAGAATAGAATAGACTTGAGTAAGCAGAAGATTGGTTCTTTCGTTGAGGATGGAGTCTATAAAGAGTTTATCAGAATTATCGAAAAGGCGAGAGAGATTAATGACAGCAATGGGTTGGGGCAGCATGGAGCACTACTTTCGCTAATTAACTCTGAAATAAGTAACTGGTCAGATTTGATGGATAGGTGTATAATGATTTTACCTGTTGCGAGGGCGATCAAGAGGAGATTGAGGGGTGGTGGGAATTGAAGGGATTGGAATTGCCATCTACGTGGCTCAGGGAGAGGTGGGTAATAGCTTAATTTCCTTAACAGTGAAAGAAAAAAATGAGCGTATTTCTAACTGATGATGAAATAAAAGCCCTAATTAGGGAGAGAAAGGTATTTGATTCAGACCTAAGTGATCTATCTAAGATGAAACCTAAGAAGGCACATGAAGAATGGCAGATGGCTCTCGAACGGAAGGATGGAAGCTTATTTAAACTTATTCTCCGCCGAAGTAAGATCAATCGTATAGATTTTTCCGCTATTCTGGCTTATATCCCTCCCAATTCTAATCAGGTCTTCAGGCTTCTTCGCTATAACGGAAAGACTCATGAACATACTAATGGGAGAGGAGAGCCCAGTTTTTATGACTTTCATATACATAAAGCTACCGAAGAATCCCAAAGAAATGGTTTAGCCGAGGATTTTTACGCTGAGCCCACAGACCGGTATTCGGACTTACACGGTGCGTTGACTTGTTTGATTAATGATTGTAATATTAATTATCCCAATGATGAACAACTCGGCTTTCGTTTCTAAGAGGAAAAAGATATGAATATTAGTCAGATCACAGAAGAATTCAAAAAGAAAGTCTGTAAAAGTATATCTATAGTTCCTGAGGGCATAAATCGCTTTCGCGTTTTCTCCCCTTTCAAATTTACTGATGGAGACCATCTTTGTATTCTCCTCAAATCAACACCTGAAGGTTGGTTGTTGTCAGATGAAGGACATACCTATATGCATCTAAGCTACGCTGAGGACATCAAATATTTTGAAAGGGGAACTAAGCAAAAAGTAATCAATGAGATTTTGTCAACTCTCGGGATTCAGGAACATGATGGGGAATTTAGAATCTTGGCGAAAGATCCAGAACTGGGGGATAGCTTCTATAGCTTTGTCCAAGGACTGATTCAAATTACAGACGTACGATATCTCAGTAGAGAGATGGTAAGGTCAATGTTTATGGAGTATTTCAGGGAGTTTATTGTCAAATCTATCCCAGAAGACAAATTCGAGTTCGATTATTTCGACAAGAAACACGACCCGGAGCGGAAATACACAGTCGATTGTAGGATCAATAGCATGCAAGTGCCGTTATTTATTTATGCTATCTCCAATAATGATAAGTGCCAGAATGCAACAATTAATCTGCTTAAGTTTGAAACTTGGAACATACGATCTCATTCCCTAGCTATATTCGAAGATCAAGAGTCGATCAATAGAAAAACTTTGGCAAAATTTAGTGATGTCGTAGAAAAACAATTCTCTAGCCTAGCTACAAATAGAGATAGGATAAGAAACTATGTCGGCGAGATGGCTGGTATATCCCGCTAGACAACCGCAAAAAAAACTGTCTAAGGTGATTACGAATGGCCATATGAAGATTTTGCCGAGAGTAATACTGGCAAACAGCTTCGTGAATTATAGGAGAATCATATCCAGCATTATATACTAACTACGCCAGTTCAACTAATCGGAGTCTACGTTTATGATGAGCTCAATAAGACCAAAACCAATATAAACTAGGATTCCCCAATATTGAGATAATGATGGACATACTCTCCATGAAAAATACCCTCCACTACGGCGACAACCTTGATATCCTTCGAGAATACATACCTGAGGAAAGCGTTGACCTAGTCTATCTGAACACATCTTTTAAGGGGGTGATGAGACATAGGAACGAGGAGGAATAGGGGGAGTTGTTCTAGGTGAGGCGGTTATGCACCTGGCCGCTTTATCACTTTATGCAGCT